>NZ_CAXSLG010000007.1:0-232294 GCF_964238185.1 Lachnoclostridium sp. Marseille-P6806 | reverse complement strand
TTCAGGGTTTTAAACACTGTTCAATTTTTCATTTTCAAGGTTCATTTCGTTGTTGCTTTTGTTCTCAGCAGCAACTCGTTTATCTTATCACAGTCGCTTGCGTTTGTCAACAACTTTTTTTATTTTTTTCAAACTCTCTTGAAGTTTGTTGCCGCCGTTCTCAGCGGCGAGTTATATCATATCAAATGCTTCTACAAATGTCAACAGTTTTTTTCAATTTTTTTATTTTATGTTTTTTAAAGCAGTCCAAAGACCAAAACTACTTCTAAAATACCTTTTCAGAATATTTTTCTATATAGAAATAATACACCCATTCCTCCAAGGTTTACGCAAATGGCAGAGCGCATCTCCATCAAGAGAGCATTGCCCTAGAAAAACTATGAATGATTTCTATGTCAAAGGAAACTATTTCTTTCCCTCTTTCTATCTTTTTTAAAGAAGTTTGTAATATATCCGTTTCTGTTTCGATGAATTCCGTAAGAAAGCTTCATATATTTGTAAATTGCCTTTTCCTCCTCCCTCACTTATAATATGTCATACAGACCCCCCCCCGGGGCAAAAAAGGAGGATAAACTGATTATGATGAAAAAACAACTGACTGCATTTTTTATGGCAGCTGCTTTATCTGCTGCTTCTCTTACTGGCTGCTCCGGCAGCACCGCTTCCAATAATCCTGCTGGACAGGAAACCACTGCTCCTGAAACAGTGAAAGAGGTATCTCTGGAGGATGTTTTAAGTGATATTAAAAATGCTTATGGCGAAAATTATATTCCCAATACAGAAATGGACGAACAAATGCTGAAAGATGTGATTGGACTTTCTCCTGAGCTCTGCGAATCCTATGTGGCAGAGGCTCCTATGATCAGCACCTTTGTTGAAACCTTTATCGGCGTACAGGCAAAGGACGGAAAAGGCGATGATGTAGAAGCCGCCTTAAATGCATATCGGGATCGTCTGGTAGGCGATACCATGCAGTACCCCATGAATATTGCCAAAATTCAGGCTTCTCAGGTTGTGCGCTATGGCGACTATATTTTCTTTGTTATGCTGGGTGCTCCCAGTGATGCTTCCATGGAAGAAGGCGATGAAGCTGCATTAGAATCTGCTGCCGAAAACAATCAGATTGCCATTGATATTATCGATGGATATTTCAAGTAAGCCATGGTATTCAGCAGTCTTTTATTTCTGTTCCGCTTTCTCCCACTGTTTCTGGCGCTGTATTTTGCAGCGCCGAAATCTCTCAGAAACGGAATTCTGTTTTTTGGAAGCCTGATTTTCTATGGCTGGGGAGAACCTGTATACATCTCTCTCCTGCTGTTTTCCACTCTGGTTGACTTTATTCACGGCAAGCTGGTGGGATATTTTAAAGAGAAGGGAAATTTAAAAGGCGCCCGCTTGGCGGTCGCGTCTTCCGCTGTTATCAACCTTTCCCTGCTGTTTGTTTTTAAGTATACGGATTTTGTTATCCGCTCCTTCAACGAACTGACCGGAAGCAGCTTCCCCCTTCTGGGGCTGGCTCTTCCCATTGGTATTTCCTTTTATACCTTTCAGACCATGTCCTATACCATTGATGTCTACCGCGGAGAAGCACCTGTTCAGGACAACCTGATCTCTTTTGGTGCCTATGTTTCCATGTTTCCTCAGTTAATCGCCGGTCCTATTGTCCGTTATCAGGACATTGCCGCTGAATTAAACTGCAGACGGGAAAATCTGGAACAATTCTCTCTGGGTATCCGTTATTTTATCATTGGTTTGGGAAAAAAGGTGCTTCTTGCCAATCAGGCCGGAGCCCTCTGGACTGAAATCAATGGCATTTTGCCCGAGGAGCGCAGCGTCCTTATGGTATGGCTGGGAATTCTGGCCTTTTCCTTCCAGATTTATTTTGATTTTTCCGGCTATTCCGATATGGCAGTCGGCATGGGCCATATGCTGGGCTTCCGGTTCCCGGAAAACTTCAACTATCCATATATTTCCAAAAGCATTACGGAGTTCTGGAGACGGTGGCATATTTCCCTGGGAACCTGGTTTAAGGAATATGTATACATTCCTCTGGGCGGCAACCGGAAAGGCGGTCTGCTTCAGGTTCGCAATATTTTGATAGTATGGCTTCTGACTGGAATCTGGCACGGTGCCAGCCTGAATTTTCTAATGTGGGGAGTATATTTCGGAATTTTGCTTCTTTTTGAAAAATTCATTTTGAAGAATATTTTGAAAAAACTTCCTTCCTGGCTCCAGCACACATATGCCTGTCTCCTCGTGATCTTTGGCTGGGTGCTGTTTGCATTTGAAGATCTGCATGCCGGACTGGCCTATCTGCTGCAAATGTTGGGAGTCAGCGGTCTGCCCTTCTCCAATGACAGAACTCTGTTTCTTCTGCTGGGAAGCCTGTCTCTGCTGGTATTTTCTGCATTCGGCTCTACGCCGCTTCCAGCTAAACTGGCAGACCGGTTCTGCAAAAAAGGCCGTACGATACTGGAACCTCTGTTTTTAGGAGCTGTTCTGTTTCTGTCCATTGCTTACCTGGTGGATGCAACCTATAACCCATTTTTGTATTTCCGCTTTTAACCGGAACCTGGAAAGGAGCTTATATGAAAAAGAAAAACAAATACCCGGCCGTTTTGACGGGACTTTTCTGCGCCTTTCTGGGCTGCGGAGCTCTTGCCTCAGTTTTCATGCCGAAAAAGAGCTTTTCAGAAACAGAAAACCGTTATCTGGCCCAGATGCCTTCTCTTACCTGGCAAAGCCTGAAAAGCGGAGCCTTTGGCACGGAATATGAAACCTACCTCAGCGACCAGTTTCCCTTCCGTGATCAGTGGATTGGCATAAAAACTACCGCAGAACAGCTGCAGCAGAAAAAAGAAATTAACGGAGTCTGGCTCGGAAGGGATCATTACCTTATAGAAACCTTTTATCAGGAAGATCTGGATCCGGAGCTTTCCGGCAAAAACCTGGATCGCCTTTGTCAATTCGTCAGTACCCAGGAGTCCCTGATGGGAAAAGATCATGTGCGGGTAATGCTGGTTCCGTCTTCCTCTGAAATTATGACGGAAAAACTTCCGTCCTTCGCCGCCCCCTTCTCCCAAGCCGCCATTACGAACCGCCTGGAAGAAAAGGGCATTGGCAAAATGCTGGTTCCTGTCCGGCAGGCCCTGTCAGATGCCAAAGAGCAACAGGAGCCCTATTACCGCACGGATCACCACTGGACCTCCTTCGGAGCCTTTACCGGCTACCAGGCCTGGGCGGCATCTCTTGGACTTGATTCCTTTAAGCCATCTGATTTTCAGCAGGAAACCGTTTCCGATCACTTTCTCGGAACCATTCACTCCAAGCTGAATATTCCGGTACAGGCGGATTCCATTGTTCTTTACCGGCCAAAAAAAGAACCGGTCTGGAGCGTCTATTACGACGGCTCTGACAGTCCGGTTCCCTCCCTCTATTCTATGGAAGCGTTAAATACTCGTGATCAGTACCGGGTATTCTTAGACGGCAATCATGGCTGGACAAAAATCAAAAATCACAGCCAGGCAGACGGAAGCAAGCTCCTGATTATCAAGGATTCCTACGCCCACTGCTTTGCCCCCTTTGCAGCTCTTCATTTTGAAGAGACGCACATGATTGATCTGCGCTACTATAATGGAAAAATCAGCAATTTCATAAAAGAACAGGGTATTACCGATGTTCTGGTTCTCTACCAGATTCCCGGTTTTCTGAAAGACCGGAATGTCAGCAAGCTGACCTGGTAAGCCATGCTGATATGATGTAACTGTTTGGCCATGCGTCTTCTTGCCCGCTTACAGCGGACAGGAGACATGGCTGAATTCTTACGGTATTATCTGTTTTTTCCGCAGCATTTCTTATACTTCTTTCCACTGCCGCAGGGACAGGGATCGTTGGGATAAATTTTTCTTCCCGCTGTTTCCTTTTCTGCTTTGACATTTCCTGCCAAAACGGAGCCTGACGAACCTAACGGCATCCTTCCGTCATTTCCTAAAACAAAATCATCCCCCTGAACCTCTACCGGCGTATGGCCTCTGAGAATCAGCTTCCGCGTATTGTTGGCAGCATTGGATTCAAGAGAGATAAATCTGTGATATGCCTCCTCTGATGGAAATTCAAATCCGGAATTCTTCATCCAGTCCAAAGTGACAGCCAAAGGCTCTCCCATGCAGGCATGATCCCACAGAACAGACAATACTGTTTCCCGGATTTCCTCTCCGGCGCCAAAAGTCTCCTCCAAATATTCTCCCAGCTTCCGATACCAGATATCTCTGGACGGATATCCATGACGGGCGTAATCCTCTGCCTCTTTTGCGTCTGGAATATAAAAACTCTTTCCGCTCTGGCTGTTTTCAATTTCCTGATACACGTCATTAAACAGAGCTTCTATGGCAATTACCTTTCCATTCTGAAGCTGGCAGCTTCTGTATTTCTTCGGAAGGCTTTCAAAAACCCTCTGGAAGTCTGCAGAACCTGCATCCAGTCCGCTGTATTTTTTATACATTCGGTACACAATTTCCTGTGGTGCTGATGCATAAAACAACTCCACAATCCGCACACATACCCACATCCAGTACTGTTCCCGTCTCTGGAGCCGGTATTCCGATGTGTTTATTGCGGAAAACACATCTCTGACATCAGCAGCCACCTCTGTCTGTTCATCCTCGTAGGCAATCAGATAATCCAGCTCATAGATTGGAAGCAGAAGTTCCAGCTCTTTCTTATCCGGGCAGAAACATCCTCTGTTCAATGCCCGCTCCATAGCTTCCATGGATTCCTCCGGAACGGTCATCAAACGTTCCTTCATTACTTCAGGACGCAGCAACTCCTCAGCCAGCTTCTGAGCCAGCTCGGCATCTGCCATCATCCTGTATCCTGCCAGGAAAATTTCTTCTGCAATATGTTCCAGATCCTCTCTGTCATAGGCATTCAGATAATCTCGAAGCAGCGGACCTCTCCGCATTTCCTCCTGGCCGAAAGCATCCTCCTGGCTGAGGCCTTCCTTCTGCTCTTCGCCTTCTTCCTGTCTGTCCCCCCCGTCTGCCAGGAAAAATCTTTCCTGCAGCTTCTGGTTCAGTTCCTCTGGAGCCGTCCATTTCCATGTTTCCGGATCATCCTTCTGCTTCAAAACAGCAGGAAAACAGGGTTCCTCCTCCAGAAGCTTTTCGATCTCACATCGAAATTCCGGCTTTGTTTCTCGACGGAAGGTAAACCACGCTTCCGTTTCCATCATAGGATCAATGCTGGTTTCAGAAGCATCCTTATATTCGAACGGGGGTCTGGCAACCGCCGAAGCATCTCCCTGCCATTCTCTAATCTGCACCTTTTTCTGGAAAAACTCAAACTCATACCAGGCATTTTCCGCCGTCTCTGTCACAACCTCCAGAATCGGAGCCAGCTGAGAAAAGGTAATCCCCGCCGGTACCCGGCACCGTTTCCATACCAGGGGCTTCGAATTTTTTATGGCAATTTTTAACTGATAAGCTTTCATTAACAGGCCTCCGTCTTTTTTCTATACATAATAATTCCATGAAAACAACAGTTTAGAACGGTCTGAAAAGGCCGTCCCCAACTGTTGCCCATTAGATTTTAATATGTATCCAGAAAAATCACAAGAGGAATTTACACAATATTCAGATAAACCTTGTGTGACGGTGCGGGGAATTCCTGATCAATCCACTCCAGTTCTTCCTGCGACAGCACAATCCTGTCTGCCCCTGCGTTATCTAGCGTATGCTCCTTTTTCCCGCTTCTGGGAATTGCAATCGTACTCCCATCACGAATCGCAAAAGCCAGAAGAATCTGAGAAATGCTTGCTCTATGCGCTTTTGCCACCTTCTTCAAAACTGAAGATTCATAAAGCCCTCTGCGCAAATCCCCACCCTGGGCCAACGGACAGTATGCCATCAAAGGAATCTGATGCCGTCTCAGCCACGGCAGAAGATCATATTCGATTCCCCTGGACGCCACATGATACAGTACCTGATTTACTGCACAGTTTTTTCCTCCAGGCACAGACCACAGCTCTTCCATATCTTCTGTATCAAAATTGGAGACTCCCCAGCGCCGGATCTTCCCCTCTTTTTTCAGCTGCTCCATACATGCCACCGTCTCCTCCAGAGGAATTCCGCCTCTCCAGTGAAGCAGGTACAAATCAAGATAATCCGTTCCCATACGCTCCAAACTTGCCATACAGCTTTTAAATATGTTTTTCCGTCCTGCATTGTGAGGATAAACCTTGGAAACCAGAAACAGGTCACTTCTGTCCATCTCCCTTATGGTCTTTCCAATCAAAAGCTCTGCCTTTCCGCTTCCATACATTTCTGCTGTGTCAATCAGTGTCATACCTGCGCTGATCCCTGCTGTCAGCGCTTCCTGCTCTCGCAGCTCATCTGCCTTCTGTTCCCCCAGAAACCAGGTTCCCTGACCCAGGGCCGGAACCTGCGTCCCGTCAGGCAGAACTACATAATGTTCCATCGCATTCTCCACTTCTTTCTCTGTTACTTTATTCTGAAACTCCTGATATTTTCATTCCGGTACGCACCATGCGGAAGGTTCTGTCTGCGGCCTCTGCATACAGCTCCTCTGCCCGCGAGAGAGCTTCCTCCAGATCCATCGCTCCGTTTATGGTTGACATTATGCTTTCCACACCAAAGTCATACATTTTTTCAGCGCCGTCACCGATACCGCCAACAATCGCTACAGCTGGAATTCCCTTTGCCCTGCATCTTAATCCGACTCCGCTGGGAACCTTTCCAAACGCTGACTGCCAGTCCATACGGCCTTCTCCTGTCACGACCAAATCCGTTCCTTCCAGAAGACTGTCAAAATCCATCAAATCCAGCACAGTTTCAATTCCCGATTTCAGATTTGCATGAAGATATCCGCAGAGAGCTGCCCCCAGACCTCCTGCTGCTCCGGCTCCGGCCATCTGCTCCACATCCATTCCATTTCTTCTCATAACGCCGGCATACTGCTTCATTCCCGCCTCCAGACGGTCAAGAATATCCGGAGTTCCTCCCTTTTGCTTTCCAAAGGTATAAGTTGCTCCGTCCGGTCCTGTCAGTGGATTATTCACATCGCACATAACCGTGATCTCTGCTTCTGATACAGCTGGATGAAGACCGCTCACATCGATCTTATCCACCTTTTCCAGATCCCGTCCGCGACCTTCCAGTGTCCGGCCCTCCTGATCCAAAAAACGTACTCCCAACGCCCTCATAGCGCCCATACCGCCATCATTGGTAGCGCTTCCGCCGATGGCTACGGCAATCTTTCTGTATCCCTGCTCTAACGCATCACGAATCAGCTCTCCTGTTCCATAAGTCGTTGTCTCCAGAGGATTTCTTTTTTCCACCGGAACCATAGGAAGACCGGACGCGGCAGCCATTTCAATCACCGCTCTGTCACCGTGGAACACACCGTAAGAAGCCGTTGTTTCCTCCATCAGAGGACCGTGAACCTTTACCTGACGGTACTTGCCTCCGGTTACAGTAATCACCGCCTCAACTGTTCCTTCTCCTCCATCTGCTATAGGCACTCCCACGGTTTCACAGCCCGGAAATATTTTCTCTGCCGATGCTTTCAAAAGGCGGATAATCTGCTGGGATGACAGGGTTCCTTTAAATGAATCTGATGCAAATAATAATTTCATAGCCCCTCCTGAACCATTAATTTATTCTGTAAAAATACATAAACCGGCCAGATTGTGGGGGATGGCCGGTTTATGATATCAATATATGGCAGTAAATTTTTCTTGTTTTTGTTCGTTCCGATTACAGCAGTCCTGCTTTTGTCATCTCTGCTTTGATCTTGTCCAGAACCGGTCCCTCCGGTGTTGCAAGATTCGGAGTGTAGGGAAGACCGATATTGCGTCCCCGCAGGTTAGCCATATCCTTTGCTGCTACCGGGAAGCTTGCGCCGTCCATGGAAAGGCGAACCGGATTCAGTTTAAACTGTGCCTCCAGAGATCCCTCCAGATCTCCCCCGACATACTTATTATAAACGTCTGTAATCAGCTCAGGCATAAAATTTGCCGCAGTGCAGACACCGCCTACCGCTCCGTGGCACAGAGAAGCATACAGCAGGGTATCCTTTCCGCCGAATACCTTGAATCCAATGTCTCTGTTTCTCCGGATAAACTCAGAGGTCTGGGTAATGTCTCCGCTGGTATCCTTCATTCCTACAATGTTGGGAACCTCATGGGCCAGACGCTCTACCAGATTAGCTGACAGAGTATATCCTACACGTCCAGGGTTATTATACAAAAGCACGGGAAGTTCCTCCACTGCATCTGCAATCGCCTTAAAATGGGTAAACAGCTCTGTCTCCGTCGGCTTTAAAAACATGGGCTGCAGCACTGAAATTCCTGCTGCGCCGCCTGCGGCTGCCATTTTAGCAAGACGAATACACTTTTTGGTGCTGATGGCTCCGATACCAAAATATACCGGGACACGCCCTGCCACCTGATCCACAACGATTTTCAGACCGCGCTCCATCTCGTCTTCTTCAATCACATAAAACTCACCGTTGCTTCCATATAACAAAATTCCGCTTACTCCACCGTCAATCACATAATCCACTTGACTGCGAATTGCCTTCTCATCAATCAGTTCATCCTGATCAATGGGTGTAATCATCGGAACAACGACTCCCTTGATAAAATCTGTATTCATACCCGTCTCCTTCGTCCCCTGGGATTATTTTACAATGCTGGTACCGGAAATTTTCTCGTAGTACTTCACAATACTTGCGTGATCCTCTTTATCGCAGCCTTCTGTTCTCAGGAACTGCATAACCTCCATCATCTGAGCAGTCAGAGGAGCCGGAGAACTGATAGCATGAGCTGCATTCAGTGCGTTGGTCAGATCCTTAATATGCAGTTCAATACGGAAGCCCGGCTTGTAATTGCCATCCAGCATCATTGGCGCCTTTGCATCCATAACGGTAGAACCTGCCAGTCCTCCGCGGATTGCCTGATATACCAGCTCCGGATCCGTTCCTGCCTTCTTTGCAAAGGTCAGCGCCTCTGCCACTGCAGAAATATTGATTGCGACAATCATCTGGTTTGCCAGCTTTGCTACATTTCCGGAACCCAGCTCGCCAACATAAACAACAGAACCTGCCATAGACATCAACATATCATAATATTTGTCAAACAACTCTTTTTTGCCGCCGCACATAACAGAAATGGTTCCGTCAATTGCCTTTGGCTCTCCACCAGATACAGGGCAGTCCATCATGTCAATGCCCATTTTTGCCAGTTCTGCGCCGATTGCCTTGCTCTCCGTCGGGTCAATTGAGCTCATGTCAATAACAACCAGTCCCGGCTTTGCACCTTCTGCAACACCATTTTCTCCCAGAACTGCTGCTCTTACATGGGGAGAATTGGGAACCATAGTGATTACTGCCTCAACCTGGGAAGCCAGTTCCTTTCCACTTTCTGCAGCTGATGCGCCGTAGGAAACCAAATCAGCCACTGCATCTTTGTTAAAATCATATACAACCAGATCATAGCCTGCCTTTAACAGATTTTTTGCCATGGGTCTTCCCATAATTCCTAATCCAATAAATCCAATTTTCATGATATTTCCTCTCTTTCCTGTATTCCTGTGCCTCAGGTATCTATGACTGCATTATAGATATCACAGCGAAAAGAAACAATGGTTGAATTTCATAAAAACAGGATTTTTTCTTGTTCATCTGCCACAATCCTTCATTATTATTTCATATTCATTTCAAAATAATTGCATTTCATTTCTTTATGCAATCCCCCACAGTTTCATTTTTCTCCACAGCGTTGTTTTGCTGATTCCCAGCGCTTCTGCTGTTTTTTCCCGGTTTCCATTGTACTTTTTCAGCGCAGCACGAATCCGGCGCAGTTCCTCCGGCTCTTCCTCTAACGTGCCTTCTCCTGGCAGATTTAGACCTGGCGCGCGGTCAGGGACAGAAGGTTCCGGATACAATTCTCCAAGCAGTCTTTTCACTGTGTTCTCATCAATGGAACGCTTTCCGGCTGTTAAAATCAGCCTTTCACAAAAGTTCTCCACCTGAAACAGATTTCCTCTCCATGGATATTCCATCATCACCGCCCTGGCTCCTGCCGTCAGAACATGAAACCGTCCATACCGCTCACAGCAGCTTTGCAGTGTCATATCCAGCTTTCTTTTCAAATCCTCTTTTCTCTCCCTCAGAGGCGGTATGAAAAGCTCCAGTCCAGACAGAAGAAAATACAAATCGCTGCTGATTTTTCCTTCTGCCTCCAGCTCCGGCAGAGGACATTCTATTGTTATCATAATGCGCACATCGATCTTTCTCATACGGGCAATGTCTGCTCCGTGGCATACCTGAAACCGGATCAACTGACACAGACGGTACTGGTTTGCCAGAGTCAGCTCCTCTGCATTCCTAAGAAGCAGGGTTCCGCCCTGAGCCTGAAGGGCCGCCCCCCTGGAACCAAAAATCAAGTCCCTCTGTTCCTCGCCGGACAATCCCCGGCAGGGAATATCAAGAAACGGCCCCTCTTTTCTGGGACTGCTGTTGTGAATACTTTCTGCCAGCATTCGTTTTTCCGTTCCCGGCTCTCCCCGCAGCACTACCGGATACCGTGACAGGGCATACAGACTGGCAAGGCGCACACATTCCTGCATGGCAGGAGACCCCTGAAGGATATCCTCAAAACGCACCAGAGGCGGAAGCCCCCTTTCCTCCTGCTTTCGCCTCTGCTCCTGCCGTTTTTCCTTCGTCCCTGCTCTGGGAGCTGTTTTATGACAGGTAATAATTGCCCCTTCTACCCGTTCCTCATAGAGAACGGGAGCAATTACTGCAAAAACAGGCGTGTGATTCCATTCCAGAAACAGAGAAGAGTCCTTCCCCTCCTTCAAAACCTGCCGCAGCACTTCCTCGCCCAGCAGGGGTGCAAGTTCTCCTACGAAAAGTCCTTTCAGCTGTTCCTGTTTTTTTCCAATAATATCCTCCATCACAGGATTTACTGCCGTAATCAGCCCCTGACTGTCCAGACGGATTACTCCGCTAAAGGAATAATCCAGGAGTGTTTCCATCTGGGCTGCTGTCTTTTTCTCCACCTTCATGGCATAATCCAGATTCTCTGCCATCGCCATAGCCTGACGCATGGAATCTTCTGTGGTGGAAAGAAATAGGGAGGGAACCCCTGCCTCTGTGGCAATGGAAACTGCTGTATCTCCTCCAATCACCAGATCCACACCGTCCTCCACAGCCCTTCGCACAATCCCTGGAAGCTGCGCCCCCTGCTCTGCAAAATACATGCGAAGATCGATTCCGTAAAGCTCGTCAAAATAAGACATGTCACAAAACATATTCCGGAATCCCACTACAGCAATAACCGGACGTGATTTCGCCACAATCTGTCTGGCTCTCATCACCAAAAGAGCCATTTCCTGTGCTGTCAGAACAATTTCCACTACAGGAATATCGGTGTACTGTTTGATCAGGGATGCCTGAAGTCCTCTGGCAATGATAATGGATGCCCCGTCCGCTATGGCTTTTCTGGCCTCCATAACTGCATTCTCCGTAGAGATTACCCGCATTCCGTGAATGGTATATTTTTTCTCCTGTAATATGTTATGAGCCTGATGAAGCATTTCCTCTCTGGACACCAGAAGTATTGTCTTTCCCATCTGTCTTCTATCCTCCCTGTATTTTTCTTCCGCTACCTTCCTCCTGCGATTACCTCCGCCCTGCTTCCTGTTCCTTCCCGGTTTCTGCATCTGGTTACCATGATTTTATGATCAATCCTCTCCTTCAGCTCAGAAACATGGGAGATAATTCCAACCAGCCGTTCTCCCTCTGTCAATCCCTCCAGTGCCTTCAGGGCCTGATTTAAGGCATCCTCATCCAGTGAGCCAAAGCCCTCATCTACAAACATGGCATCCAGGCGGATTCCGCCGGTTCTGGACTGAATTTCATCCGAAAGCCCCAGAGCAAGAGACAGGGATGCCTGAAAGGTTTCCCCGCCGGACAAAGTCTTCACACTGCGCTCAGAACCATTATAATGATCAATTACATTCAGCTCCAGACCTGCTTTTTCTTTTTTATTGTCGCTGTCCTCCCTGCGTTTCAGCTCATACTGCCCGCTGCTCATGGTCATAAGCCGCAGATTTGCCTTCCTGAGAATCCGATCAAAATAATTCATTTGTATATAAGTTTCCAGTTCGATTTTCTGCTTGCCGCTCAACGTTCCATTTGCAGTATCAGAAAGATCCTTCAGCCACACATATTCCTGCTCGGCCTGTTCCATAACCTGCCGCCGTCCAATGACTGCATCATAAATATTCCTGTTATTTTTTCCGGCTGCATACTGAGCATCCCTTTCTCTGGAAAGTTCCTGCTTTTGTTCCTCTGCCAGCGCAAGCGCTTCCAAAATACCAGCTTCCTCCAGACCTTCGCTTTCCGCCAGCTGGCTTTTCAGCGTCTTCTCTGCCTGAATCAATCCTGCCAGCAGCTCTTTCTGCCTCTGATACCTCTGTCCGCTCATCTCCCGTGCAGACTCCAGCTGTGCCTTTTTCTCTGCCCACAGTCTGATTCCCGTTTCCAGCGCCTCCTTCGTCTCTCCTGCCGTTTCTCCCTGCAAGTCAAGAATTCTCTCCTGGTATCCCTGAAGCTTAGTTCTCTGTTCTGTCATCTGCTTTTCACAGCTATGGATCACCGTCTCTGCCTCTTTCCGATTCTTCTCTGTCTCCTCCCGGCGCTGCTCCAGAGTTTTTCTTCGTTTCTCCCAGATGCTGTTTTTCTCAAGCTCTGCCATAACCTGACACCGTTTTTCCTCCAGAACAGATAAAAGTCCAGCGGCATGCTCTGCCGTATCATAATCCTCCGCATCTGCCCGCACAGTCTGCTCTTCGGAGTTCTTTTCCATTCCATCCTCCTCCCGCAGTCTGCAAATCTCCTCTAAACGCTTCTGAAGCTCCTGACACCCCCGTTCATCTGCTGCTCTCTGTTTCTCCATCTCCCGGAAAGCATTTTCCTTTTGCTGAAATTTCTCCTCCCCAGCCTTCAGACATGCCTCCAGCTTCTCTTTCTGCTCTTTCTCTGCCTCAGCCTGTCTTCGGCGGCAGCTGATTTCTTTTTCCAAAGAAATCAGCGTCTGTTGCTCCTTTTCTGCCAGCGCTTCCAGCTGCTCCGGCTCTGACACTCCATACAGCGACATACCAGCCTGAGCAAGCTGTTCTTCTTCCTCCTCAAGGCGTTTTCTCCACTGTCCGGCTTCTCCGCTGAGCCGCTCTGTTTTTCCTTCTGCCTGATTTACTTCTTTTTCCTTTTTCTCCAGTTCTTCCTTCCCTGGTACGTTTTTCTGTACGCGGGCAGGCATAGGATGATGAAGAGAACCACATACAGGACATGCCTCCCCCGACCTCAGCTGAGCGGCCAGAATGCCTGCCTGTCCGTCAAGAAACAGCTGCTCCAGCTCTGTGTACTGTTTTCGCAGGCTGCGGCTGATTTCTGCTGCTGTCCCATACCTGGCCTGAAACTGTTTCAGATTTTCCGCTGCCGTTTTCCATTTGCTGATCCGTTCTGTCAGATGAAAAAGCTGAATTTTCCTATTTTCCAAAACCTGCTGTTCCCTTTGAATCTGCTCCAGAGAAAGCTCCGCAGCCTTTGCCTTTTCAAACTCCTCCCTGTCCTGCCTCAGCCTTTCTCCAACCTCAAAGGATTCCTTCTGAAGCAGAGACAGCTTTTCCTCTGTCAAGCTCAGCCTTTTCTTGGCCTGCTCCCACAAATTCCTGCCCTTCCCCAGCTCTGCCTGCTGCTGCTCCAGTCTCGCCTTTTCTGCCAAAAAGCGCTCTCTCCTGCCGTCAAGTCCCTGAAACTGTTCCAGTGCCTTTTCTATAGAATCCGCTTCCTCCTCCAGCTTCCCTAGCTTCTGTCCTTCTGCCTGCGCCTTCTTTTCCACTTGTGTAAGCGCCTGCCCCAGATCTTCCAGCTGTCTTTCCAGCTGTTCCATGGTACTCCATTTTTGCAGACGCTCTTTTGCCTGACGAATCTGCGTCTCCAGCAGCCCACAGTCCTCTGCAGCCTTCAAAGAAGCATCAGCTTCTCTCTGTGCCAGCTTCAGCCCCTCCTCGGCCTGTTTCCTGTCAGCCATCTTAACTTCCAGATCCTGCTCCAGTTTTTTTCTCTGCTGAAGCTTTTCTGCCCGCCCTGTTTCCCGCCTGATCGTTTCCTCCAGCTTTCTTAAAGAACTGTCCATTTCCTGAAGACGCTTTGCATCCCGTCCCAGAAGCTGACTTAAAATTTCCATACCGCGGACTGCTTTTCCGTCAAAATGCTCCTTCTTCAGCTCCTGAAATTCCAAAGACAGCTCTTCATCCTGCCCTGCATCTACTCCATCCAGATACTGGCTGATGCTTCGGCGCAGCTCATCATACTGCTTCCACCTCTTCTTCACCTCTTCCTTCAGCCGGTCCTGCACCTCCCGATACAGCCCCGTATGAAAAAGCTGTCTGAAAATCTCTCCTCTTTCCGCTGTTCCCGCCAGTAGAAGCTTCTGAAAATCTCCCTGAGCAATCATGGCAATCTGCGTAAACTGCCGGTAATCCAGTCCGGTCAGCTCCGTAATCGCTTTTGTAACCTCTCTGGCCTTTGTAACTGGCTGCCGCCCGTCCGGGAAAGTCAGTTCTGCATCCGCCTTCTGAACAGTCATTCCACTTCCTCTTCCCTTGGGCCGCAGATATTCCGGATTTCGACGCACCCGGTAAGTTTTTCCCTGATAGGAAAAGGTCAGCTCCACAAAGGTTGGCGTTTCCGGCGCTGCATATTTGCTTCGGAACATTCCCGACTCTCTGACCTGCCCGCTGGCCTCTCCGTACAGCGCAAATGTAATTGCATCAAAAATTGTGGTTTTTCCTGCTCCTGTATCCCCTGTAATCAGGTAGAGCCCGCCCTTTCCAAACTTTTGAAAATCAAGCTCTGTCCGCCCTGCATAAGGGCCAAATCCACTGAGAATCAAATATTCCGGTCTCATACTTCCCTCTCTTTGTCAATCTCTTCCATCAGTTTTCCTGCAAAGGCCCTCTGCCTTTCACTCATAGGACTGTTATTCTGCAGCTCATAAAATTCTTCAAACAACTCCAGGCCTGTTTTTTCCTCCAGCCTTTCTACAGCCTCAATCAAATGACCCTCCCTTGTCCTTTTGTTGTCATACTCCAGGCGCATCAGATTCGGATAAACCACCCTCAGCTTCTGCATTCCATCTGGCACATCTTCTTCGTCCGTCAGAGTAATCTGCACATAGTCCTCCCGATCAAACTGCTCATAAAACGATTTCGCCGTTACCTCCAGATACGTTCCCCTGAGTCTTCTCATATCGTGAAGCGGCTTCAGCGGAATGGTTCTGACCTGAATATTTCCTTTCTCCCTCAGTTCCGCCACTGTCACAGATTTTTGCTGCCCTGCCTCAGAAAAAGAATATTTTAATGGCGTTCCGCAGTACCGGATTGTTTCCCGGCCAACCTGCTGCGGGCTGTGAATATGTCCCAGCGCCACATAATCAAATGGCTCAAACAGCTCTGCACGAATCTGATCCAGTCCGCCCACAGCCAGCTCCTCTGATTCACTGAGAGATGCCCCGGTTACAAACTGATGAGCTGCCAGCACATTCCTTTTTTGCGGATCCAGGTTCAAATGAGAAAGAGCTGTGGAAACAGCCTCCTCACTGGTATCTGCCGGCTCATTTTCATAGACATGGCGTACTGCTGCCGGTTTTAAAAAGGGAAGAAGATGAATCCACACTTCCCCCCAGGAATCCTCCAGACACACACTGGTAAGCTTCCCATCATAAACCGGTGCCGAAAACACACGGCTTTCCCGCATCAGACGGCTTCCAAAGGCCAGACGCTCCGCTGAATCGTGATTTCCGCTGATGAGAAAAACAGCTGTACCTAATCTGGAAAGCTCCGTAAGAAAGTAGTCAAAAACCTGCACTGCCTCTGCAGACGGCACTGCTTTGTCATAAATATCTCCAGCCAGAATCACTCCATCCGGCTGCTCGTCCTTTACAATGCCAAGGATCTGCGCCAGAATATATTTCTGATCCTCCAGCATGGAAAACTCATTTACCCGTTTTCCAATATGAAGATCCGATAAATGGATCAATTTCATAATCCTGCACCCACTTTCTGTTTTTTATGTATTGATGATTCTTTCCCCTTGTGTGTCTTCTCCGCTTCTGCTCTTCCGTCCGTTCCGCCTGCCAGCCGGAAAAACTCCTCCATTTCCCGCGTAACCCACTTATCCTTGTGATAAAGAATCTGCCTCCACACCTGCATATGAAAATCCTTCACATCCAGAACGGCAAGCTTTCCCTCACTGACCTCGGCATGAACGGTAAATTCCGGAAGAAAAGATACTCCCTCCTGCAGAATCAGCTGGCGAATAATATAATCCGTATTGCCAATCTCCAGAAACGGCGTAATTTCCAGTCCCTGTGAGGCCAGAAACTGATCCAGAATCAGACGGTAGCTGACATCTTTCTCTGTAAGAAGAAATGACTGGTGCACCATCTCCTCCAGTCTAATTCCCCGCTTCCCCGCCAGAGGATGAGCCACCCCCGCCAGAAAACGGACATTTTCCGCTTCCTCCAGCGCCTTTACCCACGTTCCACTGCAGACTCGCTTATCCAGCAGATAGACAAAATCCAGAGTATTCTGGTCCATCCGCTTCAGCAGATTCTCAGGCGTATCCAGAATCACTCTGATATTCACCTTCGGATGCAGCCTGTGATAGGTCTGAAGAAGCTCCGGAAAAATAGCCGCGCAAATCGATTCCACCGTACCGACACACAGTTCCCCGGTCAGCTCTCCTGTCTGAGCCACAGCCTGTCTTGCCATTTCCAGATCCCGGACAATCCCTGCCGCATACTCATAAAAAATCACTCCCTGATGGGTCATGGTGGTCTGCTTTCCAATCCGGTCAAAAAGGTAGACTCCCAGTTCTGCCTCCAGCTGCTTAATCTGAATGGTTACTGCCGCCTGAGAATAGCCCAGATTTTTCGCTGCCCTGGAAAAGCTCCTCTGTCTCGCCACTTCAAGGAAGGTAATCATTTCTCTCAGTTCCACGACGATCCTCCTGTGTCTGTTTAATAATTTTTAATCATATTATAAAATCATTAAATTTTACAAAACTATATCCTCATGATACACTGAATTTAAATAAACCGTCAAGAAAAAAAGGAGATTACCATGGAGAAAAAAGATCCCAGATACCAAGCCTATCTTCATATTTTACAGGAAGAACTGATTCCTGCTCTCGGATGCACAGAGCCTATTGCACTGGCCTACGCAGCAGCAGCAGCACGAAAAGCCCTTGGACAGCTTCCCCGGCGCATCCATGCCGGAGTCAGCGGAAGTATTCTGAAAAATGTAAAATCTGTCATCGTTCCCAACACCAATCACTTAAAAGGAATCCCCGCCTCTATTGCCGCCGGAACCATTGTCGGACAGCCGGAAAAACAGCTGGAAGTCCTTTCCGGAATTACCCCCGACCAGGCCGAAGCCATCAAAACCTATCTGGAGCAGACAGAAATCACCGTTGAGCACATTGACAACGGCATCACCTTTGACATTGTCATTACAGCCTTTGCCGGGGAAGATTCTGCCTCCGTCCGCATTGCCGGATACCATACCAACATTGTTTCCGTTGAAAAAAACGGGAAAAGCCTTCTGAACAAAGAATATGCCGGCGATTCCGGAGACGGGCTGACCGATCGGAGTCTGCTTTCCATGGAAGGAATCTGGGATTTCATCCAGACTGTTGACATTGACGATATCCGGGAAATTCTCGACCGCCAGATCGCGTTTAATATGGCCATTGCCGAGGAGGGAATCCGGGGCGATTACGGCGCCAATATCGGCTCTGTTCTCCTGTCTATGGATCCGCCCAATATCCGTGTCCGCGCCAAGGCGATGGCAGCAGCCGGCTCTGACGCCCGGATGAACGGCTGCGAGCTGCCTGTTATTATCAATTCCGGCAGCGGCAATCAGGGAATCACCGTTTCTGTTCCCGTTGTCGTTTATGCCAGAGAATTAGGCAGCAGCAAGGAGCAGCTTTACCGGGCCCTCGCCCTTTCCAACCTGACTGCCATTCACCAGAAAACCCCCATCGGACGTCTTTCTGCCTACTGCGGAGCTGTCAGCGCCGGAGCCGGAGCCGGAGCCGGAATCGCATACCTGTGCGGAGGCAGCTACAAAGATATTACCCACACCGTTGTCAATGCCCTTGCCATCGTATCCGGTATTATCTGCGACGGCGCCAAAGCCTCCTGTGCCGCCAAAATCGCTTCTGCCATTGACGCCGGAATTCTGGGCTACCACATGTACAAAAACGGCCAGCAGTTCCATGGCGGAGACGGTATTGTTACAAAGGGCATAGAAGCCACCCTTCAGAACGTAGGCCGTCTTGGCAAGGACGGAATGAAAGAAACCAATGAGGAAATTATCCGGATTATGCTTGGAGATTGCTGACAGTTCCTCCATGCATCTTCTTGCCCATTTTATCCTTTCGTGCTACAATACGTTAAAGAGTTTCGCAGGCGCGGTTTTCATCATACCCGGCGCTGCCCAAAGCTCTGATATCCCCAACCTTATCACGAAAGGAACCTTCAATGAAAAAGATTTATACAAAAGTCACGGAAAACATGAATTTTTTTGAGGGGAACGATCCCACAGAGCTGGCCCGTCAGTACCAGACTCCTTTGTACGTTTACAATGAGCGGATTCTCCGCCAGCGCTGCCGGGATTTAAAAAATATGGTTACTTATCCCCATTTTGTCGTTGATTATTCTGCCAAGGCCAACTGTGGTCTGGCATTTCTTCAGATTGTGCGCTCTGAAGGGCTAGAGGTCGATGCCATGTCTCCCGGTGAGATCTATATGGAGCGGATGGCCGGATTTTCTCCAGAAGATATTTTCTATATCTGCAACAATGTTTCTCTAGAGGAAATGCAGTATGCTATTGATGCCGGAGTGCGGATCAGTGTAGATTCCTTAAGTCAGCTGGAGCAGTTTGGACAGCTGGCGCCAGGTCATTCGGTTGCTGTCCGGTTTAATCCCGGTGTCGGAGCCGGACATCATGAGAAGGTAATTACTGCCGGAAAGCTGACCAAGTTTGGCATTGACCCTGAAGATATTCCCCAGGTAAAAGCTCTCCTGAAAAAGTACGATCTGAAGCTGATTGGCATCAATCAGCACATTGGCTCTCTGTTTATGACAGGAGATGCCTTCACTGCCAGTCTGGAACCACTCTTTGCCATTGCCAGACAGTTTCCGGATCTGGAATTCGTAGATATGGGCGGCGGCTTCGGAATTCCCTACAAAAAAGAATTCGGAGAGGCACCTCTTGATTTAAAGGAGCTGGGCGCGGCTATTGACAAGGCTCTCTATGCATTTTCTGAGGAATATGGACGTCCCCTTACCTTCCGTATTGAGCCGGGCCGCTATATTTCTGCAGAAAGCAGTGTCATTCTTTCTACGGTTCACTCCGTAAAACACAACCACGACCGCAAGTTTGTAGGCTGCGACTGCGGCTTCAATGTACTCCAGCGCCCCATTATGTACGATTCCTATCACAGTGTGGAAATCTATCGGGCGGGAGATCAGCCCTCTGAAAAAGAGGAAACCGTTACTATCGTAGGCAATATCTGCGAAAGCGGCGATATTCTTGCCAAGGATCGAACACTGCCGGAGATTATGAAAGGCGATACGCTGTGTATCCTTGACACCGGAGCCTACGGCTTTACCATGGCCTCCAATTATAATAATCGTCTTCGCCCTGCCGAAATTCTCATTCGCGAGGATGGACAGGTTGTCCTTACCAGAGAACGGGAGCAGTTAGAAGACCTGATGCGCCATGTTATCCCCCTGGAATCTGTATAATCACATTATCCGCTTTCCCGTCCGGAGCTTCCATCAAAACCGGACGGGAAAAGCAGTTTCTTTTTCTGATTTTCCTATTGCAAATTTTCTCCCCTATTTGTATAATATATACTGTATACAAAATAATACAAAAATACAATCCAGAATCTATTTTTGTTCTGCGATTTTTCATGAACTGCAAAGGAGAAGTGCCATGATTAAGCATCTTGGACTGAAGGCCTACGGCAAAATCAATCTGGGACTGGACGTACTCCGGAAACGGGAAGACGGCTATCACGAAGTCCGCATGATCATGCAGACCGTAGGAATTTTTGATCGGATTGACCTGATTCGCACTGCAGAACCGGGCATTCAGGTAGAAACCAATCTGTATTATCTTCCCACCAATGAAAACAATCTGGTTTACAAGGCTGCAAAGCTCCTGATGGATGAATTCCAGATTACTGAGGGCGTTCAGATCCGTCTGAGAAAATTCATTCCTGTAGCTGCCGGCATGGCTGGAGGAAGCAGTGATGCAGCCGCTGTCCTGTTTGGAGTAAACAAAATGTTCCGCTTGGGACTGAACACTGCCCAGCTGATGGAGCGCGGTGTAAAAATCGGCGCTGATGTTCCCTACTGCATTCTCCGCGGAACAGCGCTTTCTGAAGGTATCGGTGAAATTCTGACACCGCTTCCCCCAGTACCCCAGTGCCAGGTTCTGATTGCAAAACCTGCCATCAGCGTATCCACCAAGTTTGTTTATGACAATCTTCACGCCAATGCTTTAAAACCAGATCAGCACCCAGATATTGATGGAATCCTCCAGGCCATCCGTGACCAGGATATTTACGGAATCGCCGGACGCCTGGGCAATGTTCTGGAGACAGTTACCATAAAAGAATATCCTATTATCCAGCAGATCAAAGACACCATGCTGGAAAGCGGAGCTATAGGCGCTCTCATGAGCGGCAGCGGTCCCACGGTCTTCGGCTTATTTACCAATCCAAAGGCCGCCCAGACTGCCTATGAGGAGATGCGGTTCGGCGCCTTCTCCCACCTTGCCAAACAGGTTTATATTACAAATTTCTATAATCAGAAGGAGCTTTCAAATCATGGAACAGAAACTGAAAGTTAATATGAATGAATATCTTCCTCTTCGGGATGTGGTTTTCAACACTTTGCGCCAGGCAATTTTAAAGGGCGAGCTTGAGCCGGGAGAACGTCTGATGGAAATTCAGCTGGCTGACCGCCTTGGCGTCAGCCGAACTCCTATCCGCGAGGCTATCCGCAAGCTGGAGCTGGAAGGCCTGGTTTTAATGATTCCCAGAAAAGGTGCCGAAGTTGCCAAAATTTCTGAAAAAAGCCTGCGGGACGTATTGGAGGTTCGCCGTTCCCTGGAGGAGCTGGCCATCGAGCTTGCCTGCCAGCGTATGAGCGACAGTGATATTGAGGATCTGGAGCTTGCTCAGAATGCATTCCGCGAAGCTGTCACAGCCGGAGATGCCATGACCATTGCAGAAACAGATGAGCACTACCACGATATCATCTACAACGGCACTGGAAATAACCGTCTTGTCCAAATCCTCAACAACCTGCGGGAGCAGATGTACCGCTATCGCCTGGAATACATCAAGGATGCCGAAAAACGTCAGATCCTTGTAGTCGAGCATGAACAGATTCTAAAAGCTGTCCGCGGACGCAAAGCATCGGAAGCCAAAACCGCAATCCGCGAGCACATTGACAATCAAGAAATCACGGTTTCCAAAAATATCAAGGAGCAGAAATAACCGATTATGCAGGAAAAAGCGGGTGATGAAAACAATTCCTGTTTTCACCACCCGCTTTTTCTTTTTTATTCCTCCGGCTGCTGCTCTGCCGGCTCATCCTCTAAGGGATGGAACTCATCGTCATCCCGTTCCTCCTTTTTCGGAATATACTTATCAAAGATTCCTACAAAGAAAAAAGAATTTGCATAAGCCAGCAGTGGAAATCCAAACAGAAATACCAATGCCGCAAGCATCGGAACAAGAAGTCCTGCTGCAACCAGCAGCACATCAATGGCCAGCATTCCTACAGAGTGAAAAAAGTGACGGATTGACATGAAAAATGCATTAAACAAGGTTCTCTTAACCGGGTTATAAAACTTGGCCTGAAGAGGAAATACAAATAAGGTAACGCAAATCCAAATAATCCCAAAAGCCAGGAAAATAGCCATCATCACGGTACGCACGGTTGAACTTTCTGTCTGCACCCGCATAAAGAAATACAGATCAAAGCCGATAATTGCACCTATTACCATAAGTATCAGCCAGATAATCGTTGCCTGTTTAAAATTTTCCTTAAAGGATTTAAAAAAGGAACGAATGGTAGGTCCGTCTTCATCCCGTACCAGCTTCATCGTAACATAATAAACCGCTGTTGTAGAAGCGCCCATAGTAACGATGGGAATACTGCATACCACCCATAAAAGATTCAGAATCATAACATCAAAAAACTTTCCGATAAACCGCCAGACCGGGTTGTCGTAATTAAATAGTGAAGAAAGCATTCTTATCCTCCTGTTTTCTACTCCGATCCTTCTGCGGAGTGTCTTTTCTGCTCAAAGAGCCTGAACGTATTATAGCGAAAAAAAACATAAATTGCAACGTTCCCTCTGATTTCAGATTTTTTTGTGCCATCGCTGGTCAGTTTATGATATACTTATCCCATGGCGGCTCTGCCGCAGACAAGAAAGATAGAAAATGCTTTACAGAAAAGGAATGACTGCTTATGAAAATTACAGAAGAAACCATGCGCCAGCAGCAGGCTGGCTCCTCCTCCGGCAATACGGAAACCTCTCCCGCGGATCTTCCACCTGTCCATCAGCCTACAGAAAAAGAAAAGCTGAAAGCCATGTCTCCCAGGGATAAAGCCTGGTATATCTGGACCTATTACAAATTTCATATTTTCGGCGCTCTTCTTCTTGTTATCGCCCTGTATATTGTAGGATCCTCTATTTACAGAACCACCTTTGATACGGCCTTTCACTGTATGTATCTGAACAGCCGCGGTGAATCTGATATTAATTCTGAGCCCATCGAAAAGGACTTTGCAGAGTGGATGCAGTTCGGAAAGAAGGAGCTGGTTGTTACAGAAACAGCTTTTGTTTCCTTTGGTGAAAAGGCTACAGAATACAGCTATGCTATGATGGCAAAAATCACAGCCCTTGTTATGGCTCATGATCTGGATGTCATGATCGGAGATACAACCAGCACGGATCATTATGCTTCCATCGGCGGCTTCGAAAACCTGGAAACCATTCTTCCTCCAGATGTGCTTGCGCTGGTTCAGGATCGCCTTTATTATTCCAAAGACGAAAACGGCAAGGAATATGCCTGTGCCATTGATTTAAGCGGCACAGAATTTGCAGAAGGCTCCAATCTGTCGCAGGATACTCCGCTTCTTGGTCTGGTTGCCGGTTCTCAGAGAACCGATCACTCCATCGCGCTGATCCGCTATATCTTTGATCCCTCTGTGACAAAATAATAAGGTATTCCAAGCTTCTTTAAAAGCCGGACAGACGCTGTGTTGTCCGGCTTTACTGCTGCCCGGATCCGGCAGGAAAACTCCTGCTCTGCATAAGCAATCACGGCTTCACAGGCTTCTCTGGCATAGCCTCTGCGCCTGTAAGGGCGGAAAATATGATATCCCAGCTCCAGCCACGCTTCTTCCTCTCCTTCTGCTTCTCCGGCACTCTTCTGCCCGTCCTCTTCCTGTCCTGCCGATACTCCGGCTGTCCCCACCAAAGCGCCGTCGGATTTGCGCACTACTGCCCAGATTCCATATTCACAAAAACGATACTGATGCCGGATATAGGCATCTAAAAGCTCCGGTGTATAAAACACCCTGTCGCTTTCTGTCTCCTCCTCTGGCTCCTTTAAAACCCTTGTCCCATCCTCTTTGGTAAACTCCCGTATCAGAAGACGTTCTGTCTCACAAATTCTCCACGGAAGTCCCAGACTGCGGCGGACAATCCGCTCCAGATATACGTCGTCCACTCCTGCCCGCCTGATCAGGTCTTCTGCTGTCTGCTCTTCCCCCACAAATGTCCCAGCCGCTCCTCTTCCCGCATCCTTCTGGTTATTTTCCCTCTCCCACTCAGGCTCTGCCTCTGCCACATATTCTGCTCCCCACAGTCTTGCCGCCCCGCCTTTTTCCGCTAAACCAACAAAGACTCTCCCCGCCGCCTTCGCAGCAAGGAGAGTCTCCTGCTCATCGGAAAGAATAACCGGGTACAAAACTCCGTCAACCAGAACCTTCCGCTCTGTTTTCATTGTTTCCGGATCACCTTTCTCTCTTTATTCACTGAAAAACAAATCTTCTGCGTATCCCTCAGGACAGATTAGCACTTCTCCGGCTCGCCATACTCTTCGCCAAAGGTTTCAGCAGTCATAGATTTGATTTTCTGCTCCTTCAGCGGTCTGTCGCTGTAGTCTGTGCGGGTTTCCGCGATCTTATTTACCACATCCATCCCCTCTACAACCTTACCAAAAGCAGCGTATGCGCCGTCCAGATGCGGAGAAGTCTTGTGCATAATAAAGAACTGGGAGCCTGCAGAGTTGGGCATCATGGATCTTGCCATGGAAAGTACGCCCTCCGTATGCTTCAGATCATTCTGGAAACCATTCTGAGAAAATTCGCCCTTAATGGAATATCCCGGGCCGCCCATGCCGGTTCCCTGAGGACATCCGCCCTGAATCATAAAGCCTTCAATCACTCTGTGGAAAATCAGTCCGTCATAAAAGCCCTTATTTGCAAGACTGATAAAATTCTTTACTGTATTCGGTGCAATCTCCGGATAAAGCTCTGCGCGGATCACATCTCCATTTTCCATGGTGATAGTAATTTCTGGATTTTTCATTGTAAAATCTCCCTTCTGATACGATAATCGAAAGCCACGGCTGTTCCGTCCGCTTTCCCTATGTCCAGTTTAATGAAAGTCTGCCGGATTGTCAACAGCAGAACGTCTCATTCACATTCTGTTCATAATTCATTCAAAAACCTTTTACATTAAGAACACGATTTCTTCACGATTTCCCCGTATACTATAACCATAAACAACAAGACGCAGTTGTTTATGAAACGCTTATAAGATTTTTTTCATAATACTCGAGCTGATAATATACATTATCAGCTCTCCTCCCTTTTTTACCTCTTTATAATGTTAAAAAAAGAATCTCTCTATTCCCGGAGAGATTCTTTTTTGCTTTTAACCATATCCTGTTACCGAATACAAATATAAATCAGGTACACAGTGTACATTCCCAGCATAATCAGACCTTCCATACGGCTGATCCGCAGTTTGCTCCTGCACAAAAGCCAGGTGATCAAACTGAATACAATCAGGCAGGCCGCATCCACAACCGCCAGTCCGTTTACCGGCACTGGTTTTACTGCTGCAGAAGCACCCAAAACCATCAAAATATTAAAGATATTAGAACCAATCACATTTCCCAGAGCCAGTCCATTTTCCCCTTTCCGGGAAGCAACCACAGAGGTTACCAGCTCCGGAAGAGAAGTTCCCAGGGCTACCACAGTCAATCCTACCAAAGTTTGGCTCATACCTAAGGCAAGTGCAATTTCCTTTGCACACTCCACAACAAGATCTCCACCGCATACAATCGCAGTAAGACCTCCTACAATGTAAATTGCGCAACGCAGAGGTGTAATGGATTTATACTCTTCTTCCTCTTCAATTCTGTTTGTCAATGCATCCCGTACTGTCATCGCTACAAAAACCGCGAACAGCACCAGAAGAATAATGGCCTCTGTTCGGCTCACAAAATGATCACCAACAATCATAAAAAACAGGGCGGCAGCCACCCCTACAGAAGCTGCATAATCCCACCGCAGCTGCACTGCAAATGGGCGAATCGCGCCGCAGGCTCCCAGCACAACCAGCAGATTAAAAATATTGGAACCAATTACGTTTCCCACAGCAATTTCATTATTTCCTGCTAAAGATGCCGTAGTGCTTACTGCCAGCTCCGGCATACTGGTTCCAAAAGCAACAATCGTAAGCCCGATAATAATACTGGGCACCCGCAGTGTCTTTGCAATGGAAGAACTCGCTTCCACGAAAAAATCTGCGCCCTTGATCAGAAGTACAAATCCCACAACTAAAAGTACGTACGTCAGAATCATTTTCCTTTTCCTCCTTTTGTAAATCCTCATGTCCCTCTATTCCGCCGCATGGCGATCCCTGCGGAGCGTTTTTATGTCATAGGACGTAATTTCCTATGACAGAAAGAAGCTCGCTTGCGAGCTTCTCCGCCTGCGGCGGGTCGCTTCTGCGACAAAATTCTCTTCCGCCGCATGGCGATCCTCGCGGAGCGTTTTTATGTCATAGGACGTAATTTCCTATGACATAAAAACAGCGAGACTTTTATTGTACCACAAGGACACAGTAAAAGTCTCGCTTATTATATGCATGCCGGGCCATATTTACTCCGCCTGATGCGGACAGCCGAGATGACGACAGTACACAGCGGCTGGAACCGCCAAGCTACTCCCTTTTCCATACGGTTTTACATTTTATTTATGTAGTATGATACTTTCTTTTCACATTCTTGTCAATATGATTTTCCCTTTGGCAAAAAGGAATCTGCCTGGATAAAATCCAAAGAGCAGCCAGGTTAGGCCACGCCATCAGCCCGTTCCACACATCAGATACCATCCAGACCACGTCCAGACGACAGATACAGCCAGCAAAAACCGCTGCCAGATACAGAACCGGATACCAGCCCATCCATATCTCCCGGCCAAAAATCCGTGTTCCCAGATAGGACGCCGTCTGCCGCCCCAGATAATACCAGGCAATGATTGTGGCAAATGCAAAGACTGTCATTGCTCCTGATACCAGACGTTCCCCCAGAGCTCCCAGGCATCGGGAAAAACACCAGGCAGTAAGCCTTGCTCCATCCAGAGCCGCCGGTACGCTTCCCACTCTGTGGCAAACACAGAGAATCACAAGACCAGTCAGACTGCAAATCACAATGGTATCAAAAAACACCTCAAACATTGCCCACATCCCCTGTTTCTCCGGTGTGGTATTCTCTGCCGCTCCATGAAGCACAGCCATACTTCCCAAACCTGCTTCATTAGAAAACACACCTCTGGACATCCCGTACCGGACACTTCTGCTCAGGAGAAAGCCGCCTACACCTCCGCCTGCTGCCTCTGCAGTAAATGCCTCAGAAAATACCGTCTGTAATACTGGCCAGATGCTTTCTCTGCAGAAAAAAAGAACCATTACAGAAAATGCAACATAAATTCCCGCGGACACCGGCATCAGCTTTTCTGTCACCCTGGAAATTCTTCCGATACCCCCCAGAATCACCAGTGCGGTAAGAATCGTTATAAGTACAGCGCTTGTCCCGGGCCGGATCCCTGCACTGAAGTTTAAGGTTGTACTCATAGAATTTGACTGTACCATGCTTCCCATTCCCAGTGAAGAAAGAAGGGCAAGACCCGCATAAAAAATCCCCATGCATCTGCTCCCCACTCCTCGCTCCATATATACCATAGGCCCGCACATCCAATGTCCATCCTGCTTTCGGTAACGGTATTTCTGTCCCAAAGCCGTTTCTGCATAGGCAGTCATCATTCCCATAAAAGCAGAAACCCACATCCAGAACAGAGCTCCCGGCCCTCCCGCAGTCAATGCTGTCGCCACTCCTACAATATTGCCTGTCCCAATAGTCGCTGCCAGCCCCGTACAGGCCGCCTGAAACGGCGTAATGCCGGAGTCCGCCATCCCTTCATTCTCCCTGTCGCCTTGTAACGGTTCCTCCTCCCAGATACTCCCAATGGTTTCTCTCCACCACTGTGAAAAGCCAAAAAACTGAAAACCGCCTGATTTTACCGTAAACCAGATTCCTGTAGCAAGAAAAATCATCATGGTCCACGGCCCCCAAACAATCACATGTATCGTTTCTGCCAACTGCTGCATTCTTACTCCCAATGTCTTTTTTCTATGTTTATGCAGCAAAGTCTCTTTCCTATACCGGACACAGATTCTGTGCTCCTCTCCCCTTTCTTCTGTATCTCCCGTTCTTCTTTATTTCCCTTTTTCCTTTATTTGTCCCCTCGCATTTCATGCCCGAATATGGTATGATAGAAAGGAACACTACGGGAAATTTTAAGAGAGAGGGGGCAGTTTATATGCCTGGATTTACCACACATTATATTCTGGGAATGAAGGCCTTCAATGATCTTCCCAACAATCAGCTAAAATATATTATTGCCAAATATCGTTGGCTTTACCAGCTTGGGCTTCAGGGACCAGATATGTTTTTCTACAACATTCCTATTCTCCGTCACAGAGATTACCGGAATGTAGGCTCCTATATGCATGAGCATCACATCCAGGATTTCTTCCGCTGCTATCTGGAAAATTTACAGGATATTGAATCCCGGCAGCAGAGAGAGGAAGGGCTTTCCTATTTCTGTGGCTTTGTCTGCCACTATATTGGCGACTCCATTTGCCATCCTTATGTATATGGCAGAATCGGCTATGATGCCAAAAATCCGACTATGGAAACTCACGGCCTTCATGCCGCTCTGGAAAATGATATTGATGCCCTGCTTTTATGGAAATATAAAAAGAAAAAGCCTTCTCAGTTTAACCAAGCGGCAACCATTTGCCTGAACGGAATGGAAATGCAGTTCATCTCCCAGTTCCTGGCAAAATGTATCAATGAGGTCTATTACCCCATTACCTATGAAAACAGCTTCCAGGTATCTTCATCCATGATTTACCGCTCCATTCTTGCTCTGCGGTTTGGATGCCGCACTCTGGCCGATCCCTCCGGCAAAAAAACTGACCGGATCGCCTTTGTTGAGAACCTTGTGCTGAAAAAACCGGTAGCCTCCACCAAACTGGTCACAGATAAAGTAAAGAATCCTCGTCAGTGCCTGAATCTGGATCACGAGCTATGGTGCAATCCCTGGGATCGAAGACTTGCCTCAAGGGCCTCCTTCCCGGATCTATTCCGGTATTCTTTGCTGAAATGCAGCAACGTAAACGCGCTGATCAATACCAGCATCCATTCCACTCGTCAGGCAGATGCCCAGGAACTGGAACGGCTTCTCCACGAGCTGGGAAGCTATTCTTATCACAGCGGACTGGCTGTAACAGACTGATTTTTTATTAAATAATATGTGGCAGCCGGAATTTATCCGCTGCCACAATAATGCTGTCTTTTCGTTTTTCTTTTTTACCGCATAATCTGATCGCCATCTTTTATACAGTAATGCCGCTTTACATGAAGCTTCTCCATCCAGCTTTTTGTTTCCGGCGTCTGGTAGCCGCCGCCTTCATTATCCCAAAGCCATCCAGGCGTAGGCCAAAGACAGATTTCCGGATCTATGGCCTGATAAACAGCTTCACTGACTCCATTCTGTCCGTGGTGAGCCATCTGCACAACATCAGATTTTAATGCCTCTGCTCCTGCCTGCTCCAGGAGCAAATCGCCACCAATCTTCTGCAAATCTCCAAGGAACAAAATCGATACCCCATGAACTACCATACGATAAGCAATTCCTGCATCATTGCCGTCCCGCTCTCCTATTTGCTCCGGTCCTGGCTCATAGCGTTCATTCATTACCGTCACTGTCACATCATCTACGGTAATCGTCTGTCCCCTCTCTACAATCTGGCATACTCTATCTGGAAGCTTCTCCAATTCTCCAATAATTGCAGCCGCTGTGCCATAATCTCCCGGTTCATGAATCGCATACCAGTCCAAATCTGCAAAATTATAATAGATATGCTGAATTTCTATTCCCGTATCTTCACCTTCTGCCTCTGTCTGCAAAAGATTCAAAAGAGCACCTACATGATCCGTATGCGTATGGGTCAGAAACCAGGCATCCACATGACCGCCTCTCCGACGGATTTCCTCCATCAGGTGCTCTCCATCTTCCCAACGACCGCCATCTATTACAATCAGATTTCCATTTTTTGTTTCTATTAAAAATGACATCATCTGCCCTTTTGTCTGATTGGAGAGCATCATCAGTTCAGCTCCCCCCAGAATCGGCTTCTCTTCCCCGGTTCCGCTGCTTTGCATCTCTCCGACTGTCACAAGCTGGCCGGAATTTTCAGGCTGCTCTGCGGTCCCCCTGGCATAGCTTTCTTTTCTCCATGTCATAAATCCTGTAGCAGCCAACACTACTGTCAGCACTGCAATCCCCCCGGATACCAGCCCTTTTCCAGCAAAGGCTCTTGCTGATTTCTGTTTTCTCCTGCTTCTCCCTGCCCCTGCCCTTCTGTTTTCTCTCTCCATTTCTGCCGTCACATCTTTCATTTTTTCTGCTATTTTACCAGAATTCCTTCTTTTTTGATAGACTCCCTCCTAAACTGAAAGAAATTCGCAAGAAATCCCTCTTGCATTTTTTCTCCTGCAATGCTAATATGTTCAATATAATTTAATTTTTAATATTTTTGAACATTTTACTCGCAGATATTTCTGTAAAACTGCTATAGGAGGTATTTTGCATTATGAAAAAAGAACAAAATCGGGCTTCCGACACTTCGCTGGCCCGCCGGCTGGACTGGTTTATTACACTGATTCCCTTTCTCTGTATTGTGATTCTCTGTATCTGGTTTGTTCGCAATCCAGAACAGTCCTCCCAGCTTTTAGCTTCTATCCGCTCTCTCCTTGGGGATCAGATGGGCAGTTATTACCTGCTGATCGGCCTGGGTGTATTTTTCTGCTCCCTGTATATGGCCTTTTCCCGCTTTGGAAACATTCGGCTGGGAGATCTGGAAAAACCGGAATATACTTTTTTTCAGTGGGGCTCCATGATGTTTACTGCCGGACTGGCTGCAGATATTCTTTTTTACTCCTGCTGTGAATGGATCCTGTATGCCAATGAACCTCACATTGAAGAAATGGGCGGAATTCAGGAATGGGCCTCTACCTATCCTCTGTTTCACTGGGGACCGATTCCCTGGAGTTTTTATCTGGTTCTGGCCGTGGCGTTCGGCTTTATGCTTCATGTCCGCAAAAGAACCAAGCAGAAATTTTCTGAGTCCTGTCGTCCGATTCTTGGAAAGCGGGTGGATGGGTGGAGTGGTAAAATCATCGATTTCATTGCTGTGATTGCTCTCCTTGCAGGTACTGCCACTACTTTTTCCCTGGCAACACCTCTGCTTTCCATGGCAATCAGCCGCGTTACCGGAATTCCTCAGAGCGTCGCTCTTACCATCTTTATTTTAATCAGTATCTGCTGTATTTACACCTTCTGTGTCTATCTTGGAATGAAAGGTGTACAGCTAGCTGCCTCCTGCTGCGTTTATCTGTTTTTTATGCTCCTTGCCTATGTATTTTTCCTGGGAGGAGAAAGCCGATACATTATTGAAACTGGTCTAAGCTCCATTGGTAATCTGGTTCAGAACTTTATCGGACTGTCCACCTGGACAGATGCCCTGCGCACCAGCTCCTTCCCTCAGAACTGGACCATCTTTTACTGGTCCTACTGGATTGTATGGTGTGTAGCAACTCCTTTTTTCATTGGCTCTATCAGCCGAGGGAGAACTGTTCGCCAGGTTGTACTGGGAGGATATTCCTTTGGTCTGGCTGGAACCTTTACCTCCTTCATCATTCTCGGCAATTATGGAATGGGGCTGCAGATGCATGGACGGTTGGATCTGCTTTCTGTATATACAAAAACCGGAGATTTATATGCTGCCATTGTTTCCGTTCTGGAACAGCTTCCGCTTCCCGGACTGGTGCTGATTCTTCTGGTCCTTTGTATGGTAACCTTTTACTCTACATCCTTTGATTCCATTACTCTGGTGGCTGCCGCTTATTCCTACAAGGAGTTGAAGCCGAACGAGGAACCAAACCGGAACATTAAACTGTTCTGGTCTATTATGCTGATTCTGCTTCCCATTGCCCTGATTTTTTCCGAAAATTCCATGGCAAACCTGCAGACAGTATCCATCATTGCCGCCTTCCCTCTGGGAATCATTATCATCCTGATCCTGGGAAGCTTTTTTAAAGATGCCGATGCTTATCTAAAAGAAAAGCAGAATGAAAAGACTTTATAAGCACTAAAAAGAAAGCACTTTGACACACAGCCGAACCGAAACAAAGTCGCGTCACCATCCCTTTTCCTCTAACGAGCAGTGTGCATACTCGCGGAACATTTTTGTATCTTTCGATCAAATTTTCTATAATACAAAAGAGAATCGCCAAAGCCGGTATCTATTCCGCTATTCTGGCGATTCTCTTTTATATTATTTTTTTAATTCTAAGCACGCAGTTTTCTGCTCTGGCCATTTCGCTTCTCTGTTCCAATACTGTGAATCATAGCGCTGATATGCTTATAAACCAGCACCGTAATCATGGAAACCACAATTCCCTTAATCACATTAAACGGCCCTACACAGATAACAGCAAAAGTCCACACATTGCTGACTGCCGGGTTAATAGCCGCCCCGGCCGCAATGATATTTTCCAATGGCATAAAATTGGAATAAAAAGGCAGCATAACCAACGCATTTCCCACGATTGCTGCAGCTGACATGAGAAGGGTTCCTGCTGTCAGAGCTGCCATAGCGCCTTTTCGGGTTTTCTTAAACTGATAAATCAGACCTGCCGGAATAACCATTGCACAGCCAAAGGTCAGATTGGCCAGTTCTCCCACAAAGCCTGTGCTAGTTGGCTTCAATACCAGCTTAACCAAGATTTTCACAACTTCAATAACAGCCCCGGCCACTGGTCCTAAAGCAAAGGTTCCTACCAGAACCGGAACTTCACTGATATCAAGACCATAAAAGCTGGGAGCAAGGAAAGGCAGCGGTATCTCAAATACCATCAGCACCCCTGCCAGAGCTCCGAACATCCCCATCAGAACAACATTTTTTGTTGTCATTAATTTGTTTTCCTTCATGATAACTTCCTCCTGAAAATTATAATATAAGCTCATTCTCCAGAGGAATCATGTGTCTGCCCCTTCGCCGTACCGCCGTTTTTTTGCTTTTCAGGAAAGAGACTTCCCATAAAACAAAAACCCCGGATCCTAAGATCCGGGGCAATATTTTGATCGACAATCACAGCAGCTTTGCTGCCACACAATCTCTTCTCTCATCCAGACTATACTGTCGGTTCCGGAATCACACCGGATCAGCCGCCATAAGCGGTTCGCGGACTATACCGCCGGTGGGGAATTGCGCCCCGCCCCGAAGAACTTATTTATAACTGAATCATAACATAGAAATCCCCAGTTTTCAAGTTCTTTCCGGTATCTGTCCATTTTTAATATAACAACTCTTCCTATTCCGCACACTCCTGCAGACGGGAACGAATCTGGCGATAATCCCATTCATTTCCGGCACCATCAACCTGGGCAATCACAGGAACCTGATACTCTTTTGCAATAATCTCTCCGGCTGCACAGAACGTATCTCCATGACGCTGCATATTACCAGAAACTACAACACCCTTTAGCAGGCTGTGATTTTCTTTCAGAAACTGCTCCACTACCGGAGGTACAATACCTCTTCCGTCCGTATAGGTAAAAAGAATAAAATCACCCTCGGCCTTCTCTGTACCGTCTGCCAGTTTTTTTGCTTCCAGTCCCAGAGACTGAATCAGTTTTTCTACATTTCCTGTTCTTGATGCATATATATATTTCATAAGAATTCTTCCTTTCGTAATCTGTTCAAATGTCTGTTTGGATATTAGTATTATCTAACCGCCTATAGTCTACCATTTTACTATGATTTTGTCAACCGGAAGTATTGATATATTCCATAATTCCCATATAGATAGTCCAGGCCAGCCGCTGCTGATACTCTTCTGAATTCAGTCGTGCTGCTTCTTCCCAGTTTGAAAGAAATCCGCACTCTACAATCACAACAGGTACTTTCACATGAAGCAGAAGATAATAATTGCCATTTGGTTTTGCCAGCCTTCTGTTTTTCTCTCCTAATACAAAATCAAAACGCTTCTGCAGGATTTCTGCCAGGCGCTTTCCTTCTGCAGAATCCTTATAATAAAATACCTGGCCTCCAAATATGGCTTCTTCATGATAACTGTTCTGATGAATGCTGACTGCCAGGATCGGTGCCGCCTCGTTGATTTTATCGCACCGGTTTTTCATATCTGCTCTTTTTTTATTGGCATCATCTTCCTGGTAAAGCCCGCAATCATCCTCTCTTGTCATAATAACCGTCACATCCGATGCTTCCAGGAAGCCTTTTACCTTTTCTGCAATCTGAAGATTAATATCCTTCTCCAGGCTTCCGTCAACTCCGATTTTTCCAGGATCCGTGCCGCCATGTCCACTGTCAAGAACTACCACTGGTTGTTTTTTTCCCGCTGTCACATTCTGACCGGATACCATAAGCCCTGCATGCCTGGATATCAGAAACACAAAAGTCAGCAGCATAGCCGCCATCAGTATTTCCGCTTTCCGATTCTCCACAAAAATCCCTCTCATCCCTTCAGACTATATTCTAATATATCCTGAAGAAACGGAAAAAAGAATCAGTCCACAATCAGACGATTATAATCATGAACCGCATCCGACACAATATATTCCACATATTCTCCCAACACCGTCAGAGTTCCCTCATTCAGCCACATAAGGTAAGCTGGATCCGAAAGCACTTCATTTTTAATCTGATACGCTGTTCCCTGATAATAATAATAATTAAGCCTTGCATACAGATCCGACATCTGTTTTTTCCTGTCCTCCGGAATATCAGGAACTGCGTTTAATGCCGTCATTGACTGATTATAAAACACCCTTCTAAGGAATGGTTCCTGGAACTTCCGAAACTCCAGCAGATCCCGTTCCTTTCTTCCATGCTCTCTGGCCCAGGACTCCACATCCACAGACCAGGTTCCATACTGATAAGAACCATCATCCCGGCAGGTTAAAACTCCATATTGACAGGCTGGCGTTGCCAAAGAGGAAGTCACAGCCTCCCACACTCCTCTGTTATCCTCAGAGCGCATTGTATGCTGAACATGAAGGTGGCCGCTTAAAAACAGCTTCACATCCCATTCATCCAGAATATTCACCAGCTGTTCTCCATGCTCAATCGTACAGTCATCCACATAGATTTTGCTCTCCTCCAGCAGATTGTGATGTGCAACAGGAATCACGTCCATTGCCTCCTCCCATGCCTCCTCCAGCTGTTCCTCAATCCAATAATAGGTCTCGCTTAAAATCGCACCTCCCACCTTGGCAACCGGACGATACTGACAGGTATCCAGCATCATAATCCTATGTTCCTCATCCAGCTGATACACATAGCTGAGACTTCTCACATCCTCGCTGATGGCTTCATCGTATCCAAAATCCCGATAAATTCTGCGAAACTCTTCCGGTGTGGTATATTCTGCCGGAAGTCTCTGTTCTCCCTCATACCGCGCCGCCCGTTTATTATTGATATCGTGATTGCCAGGAATCACCAGAACCGGAATCCCGGCCTCTTCTACGCGATAAAGCTTTTCAGCCAGACTTTCATGACTTTTCTTCTCTCCCTCCAGTGTCAAATCTCCGCTGAGAATCAAAGCATTGGGACGCAGCTGAATTACTTCTTCTAAAAAAGCATCCGTAATTTCATCGATATAGGTAACTACTTTTCCGTCACCATACTCCACCATTTCCTGGAATCTGGGGCCATAATCTGTAAGCGATGGATCAAAATAATGGATATCCGTAGCCAGAATAATATTTTCAATAATCTGATAGGAAACCTCCTCTTCCTGCCCTCCATCGTCAGATTCTCCATTCGGTTTTTCCAAAATCTGCTCACCAGAACTGCTTTCTGGAACTGTCGGACTGAAAACAGTCTCTCCGACTGTTTCTCCTGCACTTTCATCAATGTTTGTCCCTGTTTCCGCTTCCGTTCCTGATACAGAGGCTTCCGTCTGAGACTCCTCGGGCTTTGTATCGGAGGGACTGATCCCGGCAGTCCTGCTGCAGCCGCCGCAGGTCAGAAGTGCTGCCGCTCCGGCACAGGTCAAAAATCTCTTCCACTGTTTCCTTTTCATAAAACCGCCCCCTTTATGCCTCACGGCAGTTTGATCACATCCCAGATTTCCTCTGGTTCAAATCCCAGCTTCCAACAGGCAACCCCTGCCAGATTGTACTTCCGGATCAGCTCCATCTTCAGCCCAAGAGAACGTGCCTCTTCCATCCACAGTGTATACTTGATTCCATCCCGTACCGTTTCTCCATAATACTGCCCCAGATCCTCCTGCCAGTAAAGCTCCACATTATTATCTGCAATCCACTGCTGAGCTCTGGCAATTCCCATAGCATCGGAAGTAACCTTTCCACCTTCCTCCTTCCAGATTCTGGTGTAAAATGGAACTGCGCTGATAATTTTTTCTCTTGGTACCTCCTTCAGCGTATCCTCAATTCCCTTTTTCTCATACCCCAAAGATGCTACAGAACCCGGATCTCCTCCGGCATAATGCTCATCATATCCCATCATCACTACATAATCAGCCACCTGTCCCTGCTCTGCTCTGTTATAAAAAGAAGTATAGGCAGAAGGCACATAAGAATCCACAGACAAAATAATTCCCTTGTTTCGGCATTCTACAGACAGCTCCCTGATAAACTGGACATAATGCGGTCCTGCCTCCGGCTTAATTCCCTCGATATCCAGATTGATTCCATCAATACCGTATTTTTCTACATCTGCAATCAGGCTGGTAATCAGCTTCTTCCTGGCTGCTGTGCTGGCAAACAGAATCTCTGACTGCACATTGGTTCCTCTGTTAAAATTATCCAGAACTGCCCACACCTGAAGTCCCAGGCTGTGCGCTTTATTTACATAATCCTGATTCGCAAGAGATTCGTATGTCCCGTCATTTTCCGTCAGCATAAACCAGGTAGGCGCGATAACATTGACTCCCCTGGTATTGGAAATCAGTGTTTCCATTGTCTTATTGGCTGCTGCCTGAGTCACCTGATGCCACACCATAACTACCGGCTCCTCCATGGAAATCGATGTATACTCCGGAGCCTGAAAGGTACTGATCAGAGTCCGGACTTCCGGCTCCTTTAGACAGCGATTCTGAATGTATCCCACCTGACCGTCCTCGGTCCGCACTCTGCTCCACTTTTCCAGCGTTTCCAGCACTACAACTGTACTGTCCTTTTCCACTGCCGTAAGAATATCACTTTTCACTCCTCCGCGTACACGGACACTTCCATCTTTTTTTACTGCAGCAACCTGCTCCGGTTCCCAGCTGGTATCCACAAACACCCTTTTTGCATCTCCGTCTTTAAAGAAAGAAGTTCTGATATCTGTATAAGCTGATACCAAGCCGGCAGTCAGCCATACCTCATCCTCCTGTTCCACAAGCAGCGGCTTTCCGCTGCTTCCCATAGTTGACGCATCTGCATAAACAATAGAATCCGGCAGGGCATAAATCAGCTGATGATTTTCCTGATCCCAGTAAAACCGCTCATTCAAAGTATCATTCACCCAGGTCAGAGGAAAATATGCCTGACCATTGATATCACGTCCTGTAACCCCCTCCGCCTGCTCATTATTCAAAATCACCGCAATCTCATCGCCGCTGACCCCATACCACAGGCTCTGATCCGCCATATCCTTAGAGGGAGACAATTTCTGATACAGAAAAACACCCGCTGCCGCCGCTCCGATAAGAAAAACCGTCGCCAGCACTGTCAAACTTGTGACCATAAATTTTTTCATCTGTGGTACTTCCTCCTGTCTGTATTCCAGAGAATAAAATTCCCTTTCCTGTCATATTTCCTATGGAAAAAGTATACCACAAAACCCTGATGTCTTCTCTTAAATTTTTCTGATATTTTCCCGCCCCGACTTCAGTTTCCAGGCTGAATTGGAATTCTCTCCTGAAGCCCCGCCCCGTATCTGTGCACAAAGCACTGCTGTTTTATCTGCTTAACGATAATAAACCAGATCAAATCGAATTTCCTTCAAGCGCTTTCTTTTTCCATAACCAGCAGAAGGCTCCCCTATAAACTCCTGATCCGCCCTATTTACTGCTTTCTGCTCCTGACAGTCCATCACCTCCTCCAGAACATAATCTCCCATATAAAAGCTTCCATCCTCGCGGATTTCAAAAATTTTATCCCACTGACTTTCATCTGCCTCTTTTCCATCTATCAGTATCGGCACTCCTTTTTCCCGGTACTTTCTTAAGCCCTCCAGATAAGCCCTGCGGCTTTCCGGATTCAGCCTTTTTTTCCTATCCACTCTTTTCCTCCACTAATGCCGGAGAGGCAGCACTGTTTTGGAAGGTATAAGCCGTGACACAAATCCCCTTCGCCGCCTCTGCCGGCTATTTTCTATGTATTTTATTTCAGCGGCCATTAAAACAGCAGCTGTTTAAAAAACCTCATGTCTGAAGCTGTCACTGCAAAGGCATCTGCTGAAACCGGAATGCGAATACAGGATATCCGAAGCTGTCTTTCCCATTCTTTTCTGGTCTCTTCGCTGCCAAAAACGGCCGCACACTGCCAGCTCTCATCATGCTCCGGTATCATCCTGACCGCTTCCAGAAACGCCTCCATCTGCCACTCACTAAATGCGCCCACCAGCACTTTTTTATCACAACGGGTACATTCACAGAAGCTTTCCCCTGTCAGTTCCCCATAATCAGCGATAATCCTTCGGTATTTTCCATTGAGACAGGCCGCCATGGTTTCCGCTCCTGCCCGCTTATAATAATCTGCATCCAAAATTCGACAGAAAGACAATTTTCCTCTGTTTCCAGCCTTTTTTCCACTTCCGGCATTCTTTTTTCCGCCCCACAGACGGATTTCGCAAAAATTATTCTTTCTGTCTGTAAATTCTCCTTCGCAGAATCCCTCCATAGATTCAAAATCGCCATGACTGTTCCATTCCAGAACTGCAGTTTTTTCTCCTCGAACTCCGGTCAGATAATTGGCAGTCCATACTGCCAGATGGGTTGCCCCGGTTCTTCCTCCGGCGCTGATAATCCCTAAGGTTTTCCAGTCAGCTGCCGAAGAATAAGAAAAAACAGATTTTTTCCTTTTCCGTACAGTTTTCGTATGCCTCCTCCTGCTCTTTCCTTTCTTCTTTCCGCTGCGTTTCTGTTCATCATTGCCTGATACACCTGATCTGCCGCCCTGTCACCAGAAAAGGGATCCGGGAAATCCGGCATCAGAAAGCAAACTGGCTTTTCCTTTGCCCAAACAGATTTTCTGTACCTTGCTCCTGATGCTCCTCCTGCAGCCTGCCTGCTGAAATGATTCATCAGAAGGATAAGACCCGGACAGTTCTTTAATTCTCCGTAGGCCTCATAAGCAGATGCCTGCTCCCATGGCTTTGCCCCACAGACAAGAATTTCCAAATCCGCCTGTTCGTTAAAAAGCTGTTTTCTGCTGCATCCGTAATCCAGAATTCTCACCGGATACGGCGTCTCCTCAAGCTGAACACAGGAACCATACCAGGGACGGACCGGCAATCCCCGTATCACAAAAATCCCCCAGCGGTCATGACCAGCGCCAAACCAGTCAGTAAGCTGTCTTATGGCACCTGTCTCATTGTGTTCCTCATACACAGCAGAAATCCCCTGCCGTCTTAAATAGGCTGCAAGCCCTATTGCCGTATGTGTTGTTCCGACCCCCGGCCGGCTTCCTGCTACGGCAATGGTTAGAGATGATACGGGATGGCTTCTCCAAATACCCTGTCTTTGTTTTTCCAGCTTTTGTAACTGCGCCTCTGCCCTTTCCATGGCTCTACAGAGCTGGTCTGCTGTCTCATACCGCTTTTCCCTGTCCTCACTAAGACATCTGCGAATAATCCGCATAAGATTTCGGCCTGTACTGTCAGACACCTGCAGCGGTTTTCCGTCACCCTCTCCGGGATAATGCCCAGTCAGCATATAATGGAGAACAGCACCAATGGCATAGATATCCGTCCTTTCGTCCAAAACATCTCCCGTATACTGTTCCGGCGCTGCACAGCCCACTGTTCCGTAACGCTGTGACAAATTTTTTGCATCACTCAAATGAACTGCATGATCAAAATCAATCAGCTTTACCGTGTCATGGCAAATTATGAGGTTCTTTGGCTGTAAATCCAGATATAAAATAGGGGTTGGTCTTGCTGAATGCAAGATATTTACCAGATGGCAAATCTGAATTCCATAACGAATCGTCATTGCCTTTGAAAAATGCCCTGTCTCAGAAATAAGGGCATATAGAGAATTTCCCTCCAGATATTCTTCTATCAAATAACTGTAATCCTCATCCTCCTCCAAGTCATACACAATTGGTATCCCCGGATGGCGAATGGTTTTTAAAATCAGTGCTTCCTTTCGAAACTGGCTGTAATCCGTACAGGTCTTGGCAACCTGCTTAATGGCACGGTATTCCTCCAGTTCCATGTGTCTGGCCAGATATACGGTTCCGCTTCGTCCCCGTCCCAAAATCCGGCACATCTGATACTTTCCAAACAGAGTTTCGTCTGCCGTCTCGTTCCTCCTTTCTTCCCGTCATCTCTGTAGGCATATTCTAATACATATTCTGCTGTTTTACAAGTAGCCTGCAGATAAAATCCATCGACTAATTTCGACACCCCTCCCGGAAAAATTGAAATCCCGCAGGAAAATTTTATAAAAAATGTTACATAGGAATTGCTTTTTCCCTATATCATATACTATAATTAAATTAGGGAAGCAGGACTTTTTCCCAGCTTCTCAGGAAAATACGGAAGGAGTGGTCTTATGAAGATAGAACGGATTAATGAAAACCAGATACGATGTACGCTGACCAGCTTTGACTTAAGTGTCCGCAATATGAATCTGGGAGAGCTGGCCTATGGAAGTGAAAAAGCCCGCAGTCTGTTTCGTGAAATGATTCAGAAGGCCTCCAATGAAGTTGGTTTTGATGCAGAGGATATTCCGCTGATGGTCGAGGCAATCCCGCTTTCCAACGAAAGTGTGATGCTGGTCATCACAAAAATAGAAGATCCGGAAGAGCTGGATACTCGTTTTTCCAAATTTTCTCCTCTCTCAGAGGACGAACAGGAAGGACTTTATAATAGTATCACCAGCGAATTTCTGGAAGGCGCAGATGGTTTGATGGAATTTTTGAAAAACGACCTTCTGGGACTTTCCTCCGGTCAGACAGATTCTGCCCCGGCCAAGGAAAGCGGCGCTGCTGCTTCCGCTGACGGACAGACTGCTTCAGAAGCACCGGCAGTACAGATTCGAATTTACCGTTTCGGCAGCCTGGATCAGGTTACCGACGCTGCCCGAATCGTAAACGGCATCTGTGAAGGGAAGAACTCTCTTTACAAACGCCCGCAGACCTCCAGCTATTATCTGGTTCTCTCCAGCGAGGGCTGCGATCCCCTGACCTTCAGCCGTCTCTGCAATATTCTTGCCGAGTATGGAGAAAAGGTAAAGCCGGAAGCTGCCACGGAGGCGTACTATCAGGAGCATTATGAAATCATTATCAGAAACCAGGCTCTTCAGAAGCTGGCTCTGGTCAATGGCTGAGTCCCTTCTATGACCCCAAACAACAAATAGCTGTTTTAAAGCAAAAGCCGCAGGCTTTGCGGATTCTGGAAGAGTTTCATTCCCCAGCAGAATCCACGGATGCCTGCGGCTTTCTATATTTCTCAATTAGCGGCTTGCCAGAACTTCATTGATGCCGGCAACCAGGGTGTCACAGTCAATACCGTGAACCATGCATGCCTCTTCCAGACTTTCGCCCTGAGAAGACGGACATCCCAGGCAGTGCATTCCTGCGCGCATCAGCATGGGAGCAATCAGCTCGTCCATCTGAATCAGCTCGCCAATCAACATATCTTTGCTAATCTGCATATTATTTTCCTCCTTATTGGACATACTTGTTAATACTATAATACTTTTCCCGCAAATTGGCAAGATATCTCTTCTTCCTTTTATCCAAATGATCAATGGTTCAGCCATGTATCTCCCTGCCCACTTGCAGCGGACACTCAGCACCAGGAGCTGTTACCTAAATTGTAACTGTTCGGGACGGGGCATCTTCTTGTCCGGCAAAGCCGAACAAGAAGTATCGGAAATTCCTCCGATGTGAGAGCTGGCAGGAAAATCCCTTTGCAAGCAAGCTTGACAAGAATTTTTCTTCCAGTTCTCCCGCCATCCTGAAGAGTTACCCAAATTACACAAAAATGCCGGAAATGGGATCTCGTTCCTGTACAAAATCAAAAACATGAGAATTATTCTCCTTAATTGCCTTGACGACAGCCTATACCACAAGATATAATGCCAGTGCAGAGAAAATTCTGCAATATGTAGTTGTTTTTATTTATATTCTATATAGTTGTAGCTGTTCAGGACAAGAACTATCGGAGATTTCCCGCCGTCCTGAAGAGTTACGCATAATTTTAATCTACGCAGGAGGTAACTGATATGAAAGAGCAGTGGAGAACATTCCAGCCTGGAGTATGGATGCGCGAAATCAATGTCCGCAACTTTATTCAGGCAAACTACACCCCTTACGACGGCGACGATTCCTTCCTGGCCGGCCCGACTGAGAACACCAAAAAGCTGTGGGATCAGGTTATGGAGCTGAACCAGAAGGAGCGGGAAGCCGGCGGAGTTCTGGATATGGACACCAAAATTATTTCCACCATTACTTCCCATGGTCCCGGATATCTGGACAAGGAAAAGGAAACGATTGTGGGATTCCAGACAGATAAGCCCTTCAAACGTTCTCTTCAGCCCTACGGCGGCATCCGCATGGCTGTAAAAGCCTGCGCTGACAATGGCTATGAGGTTGATCCGGAGATCGTTGACTTCTTCACCAAACACAGAAAAACCCATAACGCAGGCGTATTTGATGCCTACACTCCCGAAATGCGCGCATGCCGTTCCAGCCATATTATCACCGGACTTCCCGATGCATACGGACGCGGACGGATTATCGGCGACTATCGCCGGATTGCCCTGTATGGTGTAGACCGCCTGATTGAAGATAAAGAGGAACAGAAATCCACCACCCGCAGCACCATGTATTCTACTATTATCCGCGACCGCGAGGAGTTGTCCGAGCAGATTCGTGCCTTAAAAGAGCTGAAGGAGCTGGGACGCATCTACGGCTTTGATATTTCCAAGCCGGCAACTGATGTAAAAGAAGCTATCCAGTGGACCTATTTTGGCTATCTGGCTGCTGTTAAGGAGCAGAACGGAGCTGCCATGTCCTTAGGACGTACCTCCACCTTTATTGACATCTACGCAGAGCGCGATCTGGCAGAAGGACGCTATACAGAGGAGCAGATTCAGGAATTCGTGGATCATTTTATTATGAAGCTGCGCCTTGTAAAATTTGCCCGTACCCCGGAATACAACGAGCTGTTCTCCGGCGATCCTACCTGGGTAACTGAATCTGTAGGCGGTGTAGGTATTGACGGACGCCACATGGTAACAAAGATGTCCTTCCGTTATCTGCATACTCTGCAGAACCTGGGCACTGCTCCGGAACCAAACCTGACTGTACTCTGGTCTGTACGTCTTCCGGAAAACTTTAAGCGTTTCTGTGCAAAGACCTCCATTGAGTCATCCTCCATCCAGTATGAAAATGATGACCTGATGCGTGTTACCCACGGCGATGATTATGCGATTGCCTGCTGCGTATCCTCCATGCGGATCGGAAAAGAAATGCAGTTCTTCGGAGCCCGTGCCAACCTGGCCAAATGTCTTCTGTACGCAATCAACGGCGGTGTAGATGAGGTCAGCAAAAAGCAGGTAGGACCGAAATACCGTCCGATTACCTCTGAGTATCTGGATTACGATGAGGTTATGGATCGCTACCACGATATGATGCAGTGGCTGGCCGGTGTTTATGTAAACAGCCTGAACATCATCCACTATATGCATGACAAATACTGCTACGAGCGTCTGCAGATGGCTCTTCACGATCATAAGGTAACCCGCTGGTTTGCAACCGGTATTGCCGGCCTGTCTGTTGTTGCAGACTCCCTGTCTGCCATCAAATATGCCAAAGTAAAAACCGTTCGTGATGAAAACGGCATCGTAGTTGACTACGAAGTAGAAGGAGACTTCCCCAAATACGGAAACGATGACGACCGGGTAGACCAGATTGCTGTTGACATTGTCCATGATTTTATGAACTATGTAAAACGGAATCACTGCTACCGCGGCGGTATCCCCACTACTTCTATCCTGACCATTACTTCCAATGTTGTTTACGGAAAGGCAACCGGCTCCACACCGGACGGAAGAAAAGGCGGACAGCCCTTCGCTCCCGGCGCAAATCCCATGCATCACCGGGATACCCACGGCGCAGTCGCATCCCTTGCTTCTGTAGCCAAGCTGCCCTTTAAGGACGCGCAGGATGGTATTTCCAATACCTTCTCCATTATCCCCGGCGCACTTGGAAAAGAGGACCAGTTGTTTATGGGTGATATTGATGTGGATCTGGAATGCGGCATTGATACTGCCTGCTCCATTCCCAATCTGATGGACGGAATCGGCGACAGAGATTAAACATCAGTCACAGCTGATTGTTCATCATTCATACCTGATAATGATTTCAGATAAAAGGAGGACTATTCTTATGACACATGCAAGCGACGCACAGATTGATAACCTGGTATCCCTGTTAGACGGCTACGCAGTCAAGGGCGGACATCACCTGAATGTAAATGTATTTACTAAAGAAACTCTGCTGGACGCACAGGCTCATCCGGAAAAATATCCTCAGCTGACCGTTCGTGTATCCGGTTATGCAGTAAACTTTAATAAGCTGACCAAGGAACAGCAGGACGAGGTTATTTCCCGTACCTTCCACGGCAACATCTAATTAAAGTCGGTTTTATCGTAACTGTTCAGGACGGGGCATCTTCTTGTCCTGAATAGTTACGTTTTATCATAATTTACCAGGAGGCAAATTCTATGGTTGGACATATCCACTCCATTGAAAGCTTCGGCACTGTAGACGGACCAGGTGTCCGTCTCGTTGTCTTTTTTCAGGGCTGTCCCATGAGGTGTCAGTACTGTCATAATCCGGACACCTGGAAAATAGGCGGCGGCACAGAAATAACAGTGCCGCAGATTATGGAACAGTATGAAAAAAACCGTTCCTTTTATCAAAAAGGCGGTATAACAGCAACCGGCGGCGATCCGCTGGTTCAGATTGAATTTGTGACAGAACTGTTTTCCGAAGCAAAAAAACGGGGAATTCACACCTGTCTGGACACCTCCGGCATTACCTTTCAGCCGGAAAATAAAAAACGGATGAACCTGTTCGATCAGTTAATTTCCGTTACAGATCTGGTCATGCTGGATATTAAACACATTGATCCCGAGGGACACAGAAAGCTGACAGGACAGCCCTTAGAACCTATCCTTGCATTTGCCCGTTATCTGGATGAGCACAATATTCCTGTCTGGATTCGCCATGTAGTTGTACCGGGCATTACCTTTGATCAGACAGAGCTGTCTCGCCTGGGCCAGTTTATTGCCAGTCTGAACAATGTAAAAGCTCTGGATGTACTTCCCTATCATGATATGGGAAAGACAAAGTACGAAAAACTGGGTATCGATTATGTTTTAAAGGATACTCCTCCTCTGGAAAAATCACAGGCTCTGGCTGCCAGACAGCTGATTTTAAGCGCCATCCGTAAAACCAGAGCCTCCAGCCAATCCCTGAAATAACAAGACTGCCAATTGTTCCTTATTTTGTTCACAGACACATGATTTTCCACTTGAATATTTTGCTGAGATAGTATAGAATGAAAGAACAACGAAAGTTATAGAATACTCAAGGAGGATAAAATCATGGCATATGTAATTTCTGATTCTTGCGTTAGCTGCGGTACCTGTGAGGGTGAGTGCCCGGTAAGTGCTATTTCTCAGGGTGACAGCCAGTACGTTATCGATGCTGATGCTTGCATTTCCTGCGGAACCTGTGCAGGCGTTTGCCCGACCGGCGCTATCAGCGAGGAATAATTAAAAGACACCAGATACCCCTTCCGTATATGCGGAGGGGGTATTTCTTTTTCTATCTATGGAAATCTAATATTAGGAGATTATTGCAATGACATCAAAAAAACCTGTTATCCTTCTGACACCCTATTTCAATACAGAACGCGACGAACCCTACATGCGTCCGGCATTTTTAAAAGCAGTCCGCCATGCCGGTGCCGTCCCCGTCATCCTTCCTCTGGATCTGGAGGAAGAAGATTTGGCGCTTCTGCTGAAAACTGCCGATGGCGTTTTATTTACCGGCGGCCCGGACGTTCATCCCTTTTTCTTTGGAGAAGAAACCCAGCATCACTGCGGAAACGTCTGTCTTCGGAGGGATCAGATGGAGTTTTCTCTCCTGAAGCTGGCCATGGCTGCCCGCAAACCAATTCTCGGCGTATGCCGCGGCGCACAAGTTTTAAATATCGGTCTGGGCGGTGACATTTACCAGGATATTCCCAGTCAGTTTCCCCAGAAATTTCCTGTAGCCCACACCCAGCCCTTTGGATATGAGATTCCTTCTCATACGGTAACAGTTACTCCGGGAACCCTTCTGGCAGAAATTTCCCAGTGTGATACCCTGAAGGTAAACAGTATGCATCATCAGGCTGTCCGTACCGTAGCGCCAGGACTGATTGCTTCCGGACACGGCCCGGAGGGCCTGGTAGAATGTGTGGAAATGCCGGAATATCCCTTCCTGATAGGAGTTCAGTGGCACCCGGAATATCTCTGGGAGCAGGATCCGGCTGCCTGCCGCCTGTTTACAGCCTTTGTAAAAGCCTGCAGCGAGTTAGAAGAATAGATACACCAAACGGGCGCTCTGAATCCTGTTCCGCAGCGCCCGTTTCCCTTATCCTTCTATTTATCCGCTTTTTCTCCCTGATTTCCGCCTTCTGAAAAACGGAAGCTTTGTGGCAGCTGCCTCCGCTTTTCCCTTGCTTTCTCTCTGATAGGTTCTCAGGGTTTCATCCAGCATCTTAAACCTATCTTCCTCCCGCTCATCGTTTACACGCATCATATACTCCAGCTCCTGAACCATATGATTGCTGACCTGGCGGCTAATCTCGCTGCTCATCGCCTCGCTGCTCTGCTTCATGGCCTGTCCAATCGCATTGCCGATAATGTGGTTCATGAGCTCCTGGAACTGATCCAGTTTTTCCTGATTGATTACAGTGCCCTCCTCACTGGGCTTTGGAAGGACGCGAAGTCCAGGCGCTTTCTCATCCAGCTTCTCTGTGCTTCCCTCCTTTAAAATATGAACTGCATTCTTCTCTAAAATCTCGTCCACATCCACGTTCTCATCTCCTTCAAGCATTTTATTAAGAACCTGTTCGATGGCTTTCAGCTGATATCCTTTTTCCTTCAGCTCTTTTATCTTCTGAAATAAACGAATATGAAGCCCCGTATAGTACCGGTGACTTTTTCCATTTCTTGGTATATTCAGCTGCAGCTCGTCCTCCCAGTACCTGAGCACATGGGATTCCACACCGACCAGCTTACCGGCCTCTGATATGGAATAATGTGTATCGTCCATTCCCTTCCTCCCCTTATGTTCTTTTTAATTTCATAGCCTACTTATAGTTTATGAGGAGTGGTTGAGATTTATGATTAACCATAAAAACTAACCTTAAAGAATTATGGATAACACAAAATTAAATACCGTTGCAGAAGCTACACTGACAGGAACTGCCAAAAACAGCAGACGTGGAAACATACGATTGCGTTCCTCTTCTGTTGAACATGCACCCATGACCAGACTTCCTCCAGATGAAAACGGAGAAATAGCCGAGCTCTGGGCTCCTACAACAATACAGGTGTACAAAATCAACGGATTTAGACCAGCTGCTTCGGAAAGTCCTGGCACAAGCGGAAACAATGCAGGGCAAACAACGCCCAATGTACTGGAAAAAAAGCTCATAATTGCCCCGATCAAACTAAATGCAACTGGAATGATCCAAGCAGGAAGGCTGCTTCCGGCCCATGCTGCCATCTGATCCAAAGTTCCCGCCTTTACTGCAACCTGAATCAGCATTCCTACTCCACATATCATAAGAATCGTATTCCATGGAATTCGGGCAATTACCTCCTTCTGCGGAGCCAGATCCAAAAACAGAGCAATCACAGAAAATACAATTGCTACCAGACCCACATCAAGCTTACTGTTAATAAATGCTATTGCCTCATTTTCTGGCACAATTACATTTAATACAGGAAACAGCAGTACAATTATAATCATGATCAGCATCAGATACAGATTCTGCTTCTGTTTCTTTGTGAATGGATCCGGTTTTTCAAAGGATACCCCTTTCCCAATATGACGGTTCACTTTGGGAATATAGCGAAATCCAGCAATCAAAAGAAGCGAAAACACTACACTGGCAATAAAAATGACTGCTGTTGAAGAAAATGCCATATCTCCATGACCGCTTTCCTCCATCAAGCCTCGGAAAATAATCCCGCTTCCACTGGTCATAAAATTGGCACCTGATAATGCCCCGCAATTAACTGCAGCTGCGCCGGTCAGCGGGTCCATTTTTGCTTCCTTACAAATGAGAAGTGTAATCGGCACCATGAATGCCATCACAGTAAAAAACCCCGCTCCCAGCATGGCAATTCCGGCACTTGCCGCATAAAGAGCAAAGGGAAGAAGTCCAGGAAAACGCCTGCAAAAATAAAGAAGATATCGGGCTGCCTTTTCCAGAGTTCCGTTTACCAGAGCAAAATTATAGAACAATGACACAGCCATAATAACAAACATCGTACTCACTGGCCACCCGCTGATTACTTCCTTCGGTTTCATCATCATAACAAAGCAGCCGATTACATATGCAAATACTATTGCAAAAAGACCTGTGTTATATTTTGTTTTATACCCAATTGCAACTGACAAAGCAATCGCCGCTACAATAAATAAACTGATCATATCCCTACCTCCTGAATACTATAAATTTAGAAGTCTTGTCTGAATCTCATGAGTCATATAAAAAATCTGTTCTTCAGAAATTCCATGATCTGCCAGATATTGTATATATTGCTCCAGTGCAGCTTCCCAGAAAGGATTTTCTACCTGTCCTCCATCTGTGCTCACCATAACATTCTTATAACCACAAGCCTGAATCGCCTCCAAATTCAAAGGAAGATTACTCTTATATTTTCCTCCTCCCATAGGCTGTGCGAAACAATGTTCCAGAATAATGTCATAATCCTGTACAAGTCTCACCTGATCTTCTAAACTCATCCCAACCATCCACCACTCTGGATGAGTCACAACAATTTTTCTCACACCTGCATTTCTTGCGGCCTCTACAACCCTGAAAATTTCCTCTGGAGAAAGATGTCCTGTTCCCAATACCACATCAAAATCCTTTATCAGCTGAAATATATCCTGCAGCTCAGGAACGATTTTACCGTCTCTAATAACCTCAACCGCTTTTGACAAATCCCCCTTTTGCTTTTCCAGATTATTTCTGGCTGATTGGGTTGGAAGCCAGATCACCTTAGCACCAAGCTTCAGTCCGCTTTCTACTGCTGCTGCATTCAGTCCTCCCATTTGACGATTTAAGGTGACACTTCCAAACATCGTAAAATCATTATCACCATGATGTATGATTTCATTATGACGATTGCATAGGTAGGCGCGATCTACCGTTGTCCCCTGATGCGTTTTAATAACAATCGCCCTGGCCCCCACCCGGATTGCAGCTTCCATTAGCTCAAAATCGTCATAAGCGCGATGGCGGATATCTGGATTTGAATGCACATGCATATCAATAACCCCTTTTAAAGAAATTTTTCCCATTCGCTCTCCTCCTTTTTAGTGAAATTGTTGTAATTTTTATGATCTAAGCATATAATAAAAGATATATTGATGAAACCGAAAATAACTTATATACTATATCGGAAAATCCGATATAGTAACTTATGGTTCTATTATTACCAAAAAGAGGAAAAACCAATGCAGTTAAAAGAGTTAAAATATATTGTTGCGCTGGCTGATGAGGGAAGTATCTCCAGGGCAGCAGAACGTCTTTATATGGCCCAATCCAGTTTAAGCCAGTTCCTTCTTCAATATGAAACAGAATTAGGTATTTCGTTGTTTGTAAGAACCTCAAAAGGTATCCGCCCAACTGCTGCTGGCTCTATGTTTATTGATAATGCCCGCATTATCCTTGGACATTATCGGTTAATTCAAAATAAACTGGACGACATGGCCCAGTTAAAAAGTGGAAGTATTATTCTTGGAATCAGTTCTTTCCGCGGAAAATATATGATTCCCAAAATTTTGAAACGATTTTATGCCCTTTACCCAAATGTAAATGTAGAAATTATAGAAGCCAACAGCAAGGCGTTAGAAGAAAAACTCATTGATGGAACCATTGATCTGGCTATTATTGCGCTTCCATTGTCCCGTTTAACTCACGAAGTAGAAATATTTAAAAAAGATGAAATTCTCATTGTAGCTGACTCTGATCACCCCATTCAAAAATATGCTCATCCCAAGGACAACGGACACGGCTTTTGGCTGGATTTAAAAGATGCAGAATCCTATGAATTTATTCTCAGTCCCTATGATACCATGCTGGGGAATATCAGCCGTCAGGAATTTAAAAAAGCCGGAATCAAATTCCGGGCTGCAAATACGAATATTACTGCTGATCTGGCTGCGGCTATGGCAAGAGCCGGCCTGGGACTGGCCTTTACTTATCAGTCCTGTATTGAGGAATACCCCCATGCCAGTTACTTTTCTATTGGCCAGAAAGGTGTGTTTTTGGAATTGGCACTTGCTCACCCTTATGCAACCTATCAATCCAATGCTGTAAAGGCAATGGAAAAAATCATTCGAGAAACCTTCCCTAAAGAAGTCTGATTTTTCCACAGGAAAGGTTTCTCAAATATTCTTACTTTTCCAAATTCACAAATTTTGTAAATTCCGGCTGCCACAGCAGATTCACGGTTCCAATAGGGCCGTTACGCTGTTTTGCAATAATTACCTCTGCAATGTTAGGCATATCCGTATCCTTGTTATAGTAATCATCACGGTAAAGAAACATTACTACGTCTGCGTCCTGCTCAATAGCCCCTGACTCACGCAAATCCGACAGCATGGGCCGATGGTCTGTTCTCGTCTCACAGGCACGGCTCAGCTGGGACAGGGCCACCACAGGTGCATTCATCTCTCTGGCCAGGGCTTTTAAGGAACGGGAAATCTCCGAAATCTCCTGCTGACGGCTTTCGCTGCTTTTTCCGCCGCTTCCGGACATCAGCTGAAGATAGTCGATAATAATCATGCTGAGCCCCTGCTCAAGCTTCATTTTCCTGCATTTGGATCGCAGCTCTGTAATCGAAATACCCGGCGTATCGTCAATGACCAGCTTGGAATTTCCAATCACACCGATTCCTTCCACAATAGCATCCCAGTCTGAATCTGTCAGGTTTCCAGTTCTCAGCTTCTGAGAATCTACATTAGACTCCATAGCCAGCATACGGTTTACCAGCTGTTCCTTAGACATCTCCAGGCTGAATATCATACAGGGCAGCCCCTTGCGCACAGCCACATGATCAACCAGATTCAGGACAAATGCTGTTTTTCCCATTGAAGGGCGAGCCGCAATCAGAACAAAATCCGAAGGCTGCATGCCTGAGGTTTTATAATCCAGATCAATAAATCCTGTAGGAATACCCGTTACCGTTCCCTGGGTTTTCGAGGCAGCTTCTATTTTTTCCAGTACATTTAAGGCCACCTGCCTGATAGGAACAAATTCGCCGGAGCTGCGGCTCTGAAGCAAATCAAATACGGATTTTTCCGTTGATGCCAGAATCTGCTCCAGAGGCTCTTTTCCCGCATAGCAGGTATTGGCAATTTCTTCGTTTACTTTAATCAACCTCCGCAGAACTGCCTTTTCCCGAACAATATTTGCATAGGATTTTACATTGGCTGATGTGGGAACTGTGGTAATAATATCCCGGACAAAATCAAGGCTGCTCACCTCCGGAGGAACGTCCTTCTCCTTCAGACGATCCTGAAGAGTGACCAGATCCACTGGTTTTCCCTCGTTAAACAGCTCTACCATGGTTTCAAACATAATTCCATACTGCTGCTGATAAAAATCCCTGGCAGTTACAATCTCAGAGGCCGCAATTATCGCTTCCTTGTCCATCAGCATGGAACCAATAACAGACTGCTCTGCCTCTATACTGTGGGGAAGTACCCGTTTCATCAAAGCTTCATCCATGATTTTGCTCGTCTCCTGTCTTTTTTACTTTCCATAGAACAAAATGGCTGCCCTTTTTACTGGCAGCCATTGTCTCTTACGCTTCTGTCACCTTTACAGTCAGTTTTGCTGTTACATCTTTATGCAGCTTTACCGGCACCTCATGGTTTCCAAAGGTTTTAATCGGATCCGGCAGAACCAGCTTCTTCTTATCGATATCCAGACCCAGCTGCTCTGATGCCGCAGCGGCAATTTCCTTTCCAGATACAGAGCCAAATGCTTTTCCGCCTTCGCCTGCTTTCATCTTCAGCACAACCTGACCGCTCTCAATCTTTTCTGCCAGCTCCTTCGCTGCGGCCAGCTGTTCTGCTGCAACCTTGGCAGCATTGGCTTTCTGCAGCTTTAAATCATTTAGATTCTTGGCAGTAGCCTCCACGCCCAGCTTTTTGGGCAGAATAAAGTTTCTTGCATAGCCGTCATTTACCTTTACAATCTGGCCCTTTTTTCCCAGAGCCTTTACATCCTCTAATAATACGATTTCCATTATGATATATCTCCCTTCTGCAGCATTTGATCAATTACTTCTTTTACGCGGCGTTTTGCGTCTTCAATGGTTCCATCCTTCAGCTGGGCACCTGCAATCGTTCGGTGGCCGCCGCCCCCCAGCTGCTCCATCATAACCTGAACATTTACTTCGTCAATGGATCTGGCGCTGACATAAATGGTATTCTGATATTCTGTCAGAACTACAGAGGCCTTGATTCCCTTAATTTCCAACAGCTCATTAGCCGCCTGTGCGCCAACAATCGTGGGACTGTGAAGCCCTTCTGCCGGACATACACCAATGGAAAAGCTGTCACGGTAAACCTCTGCCGAAGTAATGGTGTATGCTTTCGCCTTATAATCTGCCATATCGTCCCGGAACAGCTTCCTCACCCTTGTTACGTCAGCTCCGCTGCGCCGCAGATAAGCTGCCGCTTCAAATGTCCGCACCCCGGTCTGATTGGTGAAATTGTTGGTGTCAATTACAATTCCCGCATACATGGTATCTGCCTCTGCCGGCTTAATCCGGATTCCGTCTGCAATGTACTGAAGCACCTCTGCAACCATTTCACAGGTAGAGGATGCATAGGGCTCCACGTAGGAAAGCACTGCGTTGGTAATCACCTCACTGCTCTGGCGATGGTGATCCAGAACAACAATCGTCTTTACCATTTTTAAAAGCTCCGGTGCATCCGTAATACTGGGGCGGTTCACATCGACTACCACCAGCATGGTATTGTTATCTACCAGCTCCGCAGCCTGAGGCCCTTTCAGGAACAGATCCTCCGGATATTCCGGATTATCCAAAAAGCGATCCATCATAGGCTGTACGGACGAGGTTACCTGGTTAATTACAATGTGGGCTTTTTTATTCAATGCCACAGCTATCCGGTAAATACCGATGGCTGCGCCAAAAGAATCAATATCGCTCATCTGGTGTCCCATAATCAGCAGGCGATCCTTCGTTTCCACCAGTTCCCGAAGTGCATGGGCCTTGACACGGGCCTTAACGCGGGTTGCCTTTTCCAGCTGCTGAGATTTTCCGCCATAATACTGAATCCGGCTTCCATCTTTCACTACCGCCTGATCACCGCCCCGTCCCAAAGCCATATCAATGGCAGCCCGGGCAAAATCATAATTCTGGCTGTAGCTGTCTCCGCCCATACCGATTCCGATACTTAAGGTCACGGCCATCTCATTTCCAATATTAACCGCCTTTACCTCTTCCAGAATGGAGAAGCGCTCCTCCTCCAGCTGTTCCATATACTTCTGCTTGATGGTAAAGAAATACTTATCCTTTTCCAGTTTCTTCACCACACCCTCAATGGAACCAATAGCCTTATTGATTTTCCGATCAATCAAAGCCGTCAACAGAGAGCGGCGAACCTCCTCCACACTTTCCAGCGCCTCATCATAGTTATCCAGATAAATCAGTCCCGCCACCATACGCTCATCTGTAATCTCCTGACGATAACGAAGAATCTCTGTCTCGTCAAACAGATATACAGCCAGCAGCTTCTGGCGGCTGACCAGAGCCTCAATATCCTCCTCCTCTGTTCCGCTTACAAATATGGGCTGCAGATCCAGACGGAACTTATACTCCCCAAAAGAAGTATGTACCTGCGCTGTTTCATTATCCACAGCAAGATCTGTCTTTGTTACCTCTGGAAACAGTGAAAGCAGATTTTTTCTTGTGCCTTTTTCCAGGGCAATGATTTCCTGAAAGGCCTGATTCATCCAGACAATTCTTCCATCATCATCTGCCAGGGCATAGGGAAGCGCCATCTCTGTCAGCAGCTGCTTCTGAATCCAGGCATATTCGGCGGAAAACTCCACCAGACCGCCCAGTACCCGCTTGCGGCTGTAAACTCTCAGCCAGGCAGACATCGCAATATATGTGATAGTAAACGGCAGCATCATACATGCCGCCTGCCAGCTTACAAGAAGTACTGCCACATTGGCAAACATCAGAAACAGCGATAGAAGCAGCGGCCAGGCCAGATACCACTTCAACTGTCCTCGTACTTTCATATTCTCTTTCATAACCGTTCTCCTTACCGAATTCCCAGTATCCTAAAAACAGCCATCTGACTTATAATTATATCATAGGAAGCCCTTTTCGTCTACAGCGGGAAAATGCTTGGCAGCAGGAAGAGGCGGCCACAGGGAGGATGAAAGCGCACTTTCTCAGGCAGTTCCTCCATTGTTTTTTTCCTGTTTTTATTATAAAATGAAAAAGATTGATCAGAAACATTTTACAATTCCTATATGACAGCACTTGAAGTGACATATAAAAACAAGGAGACAGCAGCTATGACAAAAAAAGAAATTTCAGAAATCAAACGTCAGTTTACCCCCTCCAACTGTTCCATTACCCGTATCTGCGGCTGTTATGTGGACGGAGAAAAAAATAAAAAAGCCCTGTTCAAAGAAGCCTTTCTTTCCCTTCCGGAAGAAGATATGTTTAAATACTTTGAAATTCTTCGGAAAAATCTTTCCGGCACTCTGGGAAAAAATCTCATGAATCTGGAGTTTCCTCTGGAAGCAGAAAAAGAAGGAGGCCCCCACGAATTTCTTCTGAAGCTGAGAAACAGCCGGCTTCAGGACGAGGCTCTTCTGGAAGCTTTTTATGATCGGATTATAGAAACCTATGAATATGTAGGCAATTATCTGATCCTGCTGATTCACGATGCTTATGATATTCCCGGAAAAACCTCAGACGGACTGGAAATGGATGATGCCTCTGATGAAGTCTACAGCTACATTCTCTGCAGCATCTGCCCCGTTGATCTGTCAAAGCCAGGATTAAGCTACAATGAGCTGGAAAACCTTTTCCAGAATCGGGTCCGCGACTGGGTGGTGGGAAAGCCGGAGCTTGGCTTCCTTTTCCCGGCCTTCAATGACCGCTCCACGGATCTCCACGGAGCCCTGTATTACTCCAAAAATGTCAATGACCTTCATGATTCCTTTATGGAACAGCTGTTAGGCTGCCCCCTTCCTCTGCCTGCCCAGTTTCAGAAGGAATCCTTCCAGGCAATTATTGAGGAAACCCTGGGAGATGCCTGTGACTACGAAACGGTTAAAAGCATTCACGAAAATCTTAGTGAAATGCTGGAGGAGCACAAGGATCAGCCGGAGCCTCTGATACTGGATAAGTATCAGGTTAAGTCCCTGCTGGAGCAAAGCGGAGTCGAGGAAGAGCAGCTTTCCCACTTTGACGAAACCTTTGATGAAACCGCAGGACCAGGTGCTTCTATTTTTGCCGGAAATGTCGTAAATACCCGGGCTCTTGAAGTAAAAACACCAGATGTAATTATAAAGATCAACCCGGAACGGGCTGACCTGATAGAAACCCGCGAAATCGACGGACGCCAGTGCCTTGTCATTGCCATTGACGGAGGCGTAGAGGTCAACGGGATCGTTGTAAATGAAAATAATAAGGGATCTCAACAAGAAGCATAACGCTCCACCCGGCGGCGCAGGCAAAGGCTACTCCGCTGATTCCCATAGAAGGCGTGAGGAGCCATGTGAAAATGACCCGCAGACTGGTCTGAATAAAGGTTCCCAGAAGGGTCATTTTCATCATGCCCATGCCCCGGTAAAAGCCCTGAAATCCATTGGTAAAGGCGGGAAAAATATAAAAAAATGCCATAATTGCAAGATACTGACCGCCAATGACTGCAATGGCCTCTGCGCTTTCTCCGGTGACAAACAGCTTTAATACCGTATTTCGAATCAAAAGCACCACTGCACAAATTCCAATCCAGTATCCAAACTCCAGCAAAAGCCCGCGGCCAAAGCCTTTTTTCATCCGCTCCGGCTTTTGCGCTCCCCGATTCTGGGCCACAAACGTAGTAATTCCATGAGAAATGCTCTGTTCTGGAAGACATGCAAAATCATCGATCCTGGTTACTGCATTGTAGGCGGCAATCACGTCCACTCCAAGGGTATTGACGGCCCCCTGAATCAGCACCTTTCCAACCGGCTGACAGGACTGCTGCAGCGCTGTAACGGAACCATACTGCAGCGTCGTTTTCAGCAGCCCCCGATCCATTACAAATTCGCCTCTCTCCAGCCGGAGCAAAGGAATCTTCTGATACACATACCAGACAGACAAGCCCGCAGATACTGCCTCTGCCGCCACTGTGGTAACAGCCGAACACACAATTCCAAAGCCCAGACCTCCGATAAAGATCAAATCCAGCACTCCATTAAGCACCGAGGAAAACATCAGAAATTTCAGCGGCGTTTTCGAATCTCCTACGCTTTTGAGCGCAGATGACAGTGCATTATAAAAATAAGTAAAGGGCGCGCCAATAAAAATAATTCTTAAATACACCGCAGTCATTTTCATCAGCTCCTCCGGCACATGAAGCAATCTCAGAAGCGCCGGAGTAAAGATGATTCCCATCCCTGTCACAGCCAAAGAAAAATACAGGCCAAACAGGACTGCCGTAGACATTTCTCTTTTCAGCTTTTCCAGATGTTTTGCCCCAAAAAATTCACTCATCAGCACACCGGCCCCCATACAGATTCCGGAAATACCTAATATTACAAGATTCATCACCGGGCTAGCCATTCCCTCTGCCGCCAATGCCTCTTTTCCAATAAACCGGCCTGCAATGATAGAATCTACTGCATTGTAAGTCAACTGAAACAAATTACCCAGAATCAGAGGCACAGAATATCTGATTAACTGCCGGGTAATGGATCCCTGTGTCATATCCATTGCCACTGTCTTTTTTCCCATTATCATTCACTCCTGACCGTTCTCTTTTTCTCAAAACCCTGTCTGCTGTGCCTGCCTAACCAGCTTTTGAACGAACTCTTTTCATTATACTGCCGCCGCAGAAAAAGACAATAAAAATCCGGTTATACTTCTGTATTTTTCTCCAGGGATTTACATTTACATAAAAATCCGATATACTGAAAATCACTTAGAACGAAGGAGGCCTTTTCATGTTTCGTATGTGGGGAAAAATCTGGAAAAACAACCGTATGCTTCAGGATACTGTCATCTGCATGACAGATTATCGGATGTCCCGCACACAGATGGTCTTCCAGTCTCTGGATGATATCTGCTGTCAGTTTGATTTGAGCAAACCCATCTGGCTGGATTCCAATATTACAGACTTCAAACGCCACGATAAAACACGGTTCAGCCAGGATAATTTTATTGAAGAAATTGAATTTGATTATCTGGAAATTCAGGTACTTGAGGAGTAGAAATGCCGAAAAACGCCTTTCTGAAACGGTCATTTTGGAAAACTCTTCACAGGTCAAATTGCAGAGAGCAGATACCGCCCCCAATGGGCAGCACCTGCTCTCTTTCTCTTTTATTGTATTCTGTTTATGGTCATTTTTTAACTGCCGCTGTTTTTACAAAGGCTTCTGCTTTCAATTACAGTCTGGCCAGCAGTTTTTCTCTCTCATCCTCATATCCCGGCTTGCCAAGCAGCGCGAACATATTACGCTTGTAGCTTTCTACTCCAGGCTGGTTAAACGGATTCACACCCAGAATATATCCGCTGACACCGCAGGCAAACTCAAAGAAATAGAACAGCTCGCCCAGATAGAATTCATTCTGTTCCGGAATGCGAACCATCAGGTTCGGAACGTTGCCGTCTGTATGAGCAAGGATCGTTCCGTTCATAGCACTCTTATTTACAAAGTCAACGCTCTTTCCTGCCAGATAGTTCATACCGTCTGTATCAACATCTTCTTTATTCAGCAGAATCTCTGCCGGAGACTCTTCTACACTCATAACAGTCTCGAACATAATTCTTGCGCCGTCCTGAATAAACTGTCCCATAGAGTGCAGATCTGTGGTCAGATCTACTGCTGCCGGGAAAATACCCTTCTGATCCTTGCCTTCACTTTCTCCGAACAGCTGCTTCCACCACTCAGATACATAATGCAGGCTGGGCTCATAGTTGGCTACGATCTCTACGTTTTTACCTTTTCTCAGAAGAATATTGCGGATTGCGGCATACAGCAGAGCGCCGTTAGACTCATATGGATCTTCCAGTGCTTTCTTTCTTCCGGAAGCAGCGCCCTCCATCAGCTTGTCAATGTCCAGACCTGCTGCTGCGATGGGAAGAAGACCTACTGCTGTCAGCACGGAGAAACGACCGCCTACATCATCCGGAACTACAAAGGACTCATAGCCTTCTTCGTTAGCCAGGTTCTTCAGGGCTCCTCTTGCCTTGTCTGTGGTTGCGTAAATACGCTTGTTTGCTTCTTCGCGGCCATATTTTTCAATCAGCATTTCCTTAAATACACGGAATGCGATAGCCGGCTCTGTGGTTGTTCCGGATTTGGAAATAATATTGATAGAGAAATCTTTTCCCTCCAGTACGTCCTTTAAATCATGGATATACTTGCTGCTGATGCTGTTTCCTACAAAATAGATCTCAGGAACCTTTCTCTTGCTCTTATCCAAAACATTGTGGAAGCTGTGGCTTAAAAATTCAATCGCTGCACGGGCGCCCAGATAGGAACCGCCGATTCCTACAACCAGAAGTACGTCTGAATCGCTCTGAATCTTCTTTGCTGCTGCTTTGATTCGTTCAAACTCTTCCTTATCGTAATCTACCGGAAGATCAATCCAGCCGACAAAATCATTTCCAGCTCCTGACTTACTGATCAGAGTCTCTTTTGCCCCCATAACAGTACTCTTAAAATTTGCCAATTCCTCTGCAGATACAAAATCAGCAACCTTGGAATAATCAAATGTTACAGTCTTGCCCATAATTTTCTCTCCTTTTCTTCTGTTCCCCGGTCCAATTCCCACAATGCCTCTTTCCGAGAACCATTATTGAATTAATTATACCATATTCTCCACAAAAATGCGACACAATTTCACACCAAATACTGCTTTAAAATATCTCCGATCAGCTCTACCTCCTCTGGTCTCAAATCCCTCAGCCAGTTTTCATCGGCTGCACGGCTTTTTTCACGACAGGCTGCAATCTGCTCCAGGCTCTTCCTCAGATAATCCAAATCGCGAATGGTCTTCAGTCCCGAATTTTCGCCCTGCTCTCCTGTCCCGCTATTTCCATAGCCGCCTGCAGCTGCCTTTCCTCCTGCACCTCTTCCTTCAAATCCATCTGCCTCGCTGTCAGCCTGGATTCCCGTTCTGACTCTGGAATCACTCCGTCCTCCATGCTCCGACACTCTACTTTCTCTGTCTAAAGTCCCCGATTCTCCATGGATTCCCTCAGAAAGCTTCTGGCTGCTTCTGTTTTTCCCATTTCCACGAAGCCCGCCAAACAAAGCACGCCTTGACTCTGTCAGACTCTCTGCAGCCACAGTCTCTGTCTTCCTGCCTCCAGACAGTTTCTCTTCCCGCGCTCCCGCTGCTTCCATCTGCCCTTCAAGCTCTGCTCGCTCTGAAGCCGTTCCGGAAAATGCATTGCTGCCTGAAACCTCCTGTTCTGCGTCTGCTGCAGTCTGGGTTCTTCGAACCAGTTTTCCTTCCCGTTTTCCTACCGTTCTGACCCCTCGCAGCCCGGAACGCTCCTGTGCCGTTTTGTCTCGCTGACTGCCTTCTCCAGACATACTCCGTGCCATTCTGGGATACATCACATTCTCCAGATAGTCCTGAAGCGCTGCCTGCAGCTGTTCTCTCCAGCCGCCTGTCACACCGTTATCAAAAAGCATGGTGAGCATTGCCAAGAGGACTGAGCCTCCTCCGTACAGAACAATGTAAAAAGTATCCAGCCGATACCAGTAAGAAAGAAATGCTCCAAGACCTCCTGCCAAAAGGCAAAGCCAGGTCCACTGCATACACAGGTTACTCCAGCCTGACAGATTCACGCCCATAATCTTCATTTCATACAGCTGGTGCTCCAGCCATGCTCCACTGTCAGACATCCCCTGGTTCATCCGATATGTATTTTCTGCTTTCTGCCGCAGCTCCTTCAGGCTCTTATTTTTTGTCAGCGCCAGATTTGTACTTTCTTTTATCAGTCTTTTGTAGAAGCGTTTGGTAATCGCTCTCGTCATAATGCCGAGTACGCAGATTCCTGCCAGCACATACAGTGCCTTTCCTGTTTCCAGTAATTGTAACATAAAAACAGCTCCCCTTTCTTTCTTGATGACATCCCCATTATACCGGGCAAAATCACTTTTGGAAAGTTCAGGGAGCCTAGAATCGATCATCAAATTCTGCTAAAATTCGATTCTTAACTTCATATTGAATATTCTTTCATGGAAAATTTTGTCAATTTTAATATGCCTCAATAAGAGCTTTTGTCAATCTGGTGCTGTGAAGAATAGCCTGACGCTCAAATTCCGGGTAATCCATAGATGCGCTGTCATCTGCCTTGTCGGAAATTGCCCGAACAATCAGAAACGGAATCCCGTTTAAATATGCTGCCTGGGCAATAGCTGCTCCTTCCATCTCAGTACAGAATCCCTGGAAGGTATCTGTCAGCCACTGCTTTTTTTCTTTATCAGAAATAAACTGATCTCCAGTCACAATCCGGCCTTCAAAAACTCCCAGATCCGGGTTTACTTTCTGGCTGCAGGCAAGAGCCATTTTTCTCAGTTTTTCGTCCGCCTCGAATGAAAAAACATCCATCTGAGGAATCTGACCAACCGGATATCCGAATGCTACCGCATCGACATCATGCTGAACTGCATCTGTAGAAAGAACCATATCTCCGATATTAATCTCTGCTCTCAGGGAACCCGCAATTCCTGTATTTACAATTCCGTCCACCTGGAACCGATCTGCCAGAATCTGTACACACATAGCCGCATTTACTTTTCCAATACCGGATCTTACAACCACAGCCTCTTTTCCGCCAATGGTTCCCTGGTAAAATTCCATCCCTGCTGCCTGTACAATTTTTACATTGCTCATTTCCTGCTTTAACTGAGAAACCTCATCTGCCATTGCCCCGATAATTCCTAACATAATTGCTTAAATCTCCTTCTTCTCTGTCCATAAATAAGAAAGTATATGACCTGCGGGCGCATTCCCCCACCAAAACACAGCTGCATCAGAAGTGATTTCCTCTGACGCATCATGCACGTCTTCAATGAAAGAAAAAGAATGGTGCTGCCTTTCGTCTGCTTTTCAGCCAGCGGCACCATTCTTTCCCTCATAAAATCAATCAAACTCTGAGCTTAATCTTCTGGCTCAAATACATCTTTTCCAAGTCCGCAAAGCGGGCATACCCAATCCTCGGGAAGATCTTCAAATGCTGTTCCCGGTGCAATTCCATTATCCGGATCACCCACCTCAGGATCGTATACATAGCCACAGGGGCCGCAAACATATTTCTGCATCATAAACTCCTCCTGTCTATTGATTTTCATACCTTTTAAATACTTCTTACGTATATGTTTTACTATATTTTTTACGATTATTCAAGATCAAATTTTTCCTGATTTTCCATCCGATTTTTTTCATTACCGGTTTTGAATCTTCATCCTCTCCCAGCTCTTTTCTTCTTCTTCGCTCATATTCTTCTTCCGTTACCGGTTTGATTCCTCTTATTCGAATCTGCTCTATCAGTTTTTCATAGTGATTCGCTGCAGCCGTTTCCATGCTGGAAATTGCATTAGGATCCCGAATCTTCTCTTCTGCCCAGATGCGTTCTGCCTCATCCATTTCCTCCAGCAGGCTGGCTTCATCGCTGCTGAAAAGTTTCTGGGCCTTTTGTTCTATCGTATACAAATTGTCTGCTCGTTTATTCTGTCTCACTGGCCATCCTCTTTACTCATGGATTTTCTGCTGCACCCGCTGTTTTCCCTGTTTTCCATTCGATTCGGGGTTGACTTTTTAAACATTGCGGTTAGTATAATAATTAATAATAAAGTACCACTTATGGGCAACCATACCCTAATAAGACTATTTTAGGAGGCAACTTTTATGAAAAAAATTGTTTTGACCGGCGGCGGTACTGCCGGACATGTTACCCCTAATCTCGCGCTGCTTCCATCTCTGAAAGAACGCGGTTATGAAATTCATTATATCGGCTCCTACAACGGTATTGAGCGTAAGCTGATTGAAGGTGCTGGTATTCCTTATGATGGAATTTCCTCTGGCAAGCTTCGCCGTTACTTTGATTTAAAAAATTTTTCTGATCCCTTCCGTGTTATCAAAGGCTATGCTGAAGCACGTCGTCTTCTGAAAAAATATCGTCCGGATGTAGTTTTTTCCAAGGGCGGATTTGTTTCCGTCCCCGTTGTATTGGCCGCAAAGCACTTTAAAATCCCGGCCATTATCCACGAATCTGATATGACTCCTGGACTGGCTAATAAAATTTGTATTCCCTCTGCTGCAAAGGTATGCTGTAACTTTCCAGAAACACTTCCCTACCTTCCCGAGGAAAAGGCCGTCCTGACCGGCTCCCCCATCCGGAGGGAACTGCTGGAAGGCGATCGCCTGACCGGACTGCAGTATGCCGGACTGTCCGCAGAAAAACCTGTTATCCTGGTTATTGGCGGAAGCCTTGGCGCTGTGGCTGTCAACAATGCTGTACGCAGTATTCTTCCCAAGCTGCTGGAAACCTATCAGGTTATACATATCTGTGGGAAAGGGCATCTGGATGATTCCCTGATTAGCCAAAAAGGATATGTACAGTTTGAATATGTTGATGCCCCATTGCGTCATCTTTTTGCTGCAGCTGACTTAATCCTGTCCCGCGCTGGCGCCAATTCCATCTGTGAAATCCTTGCCCTTCGCAAGCCGAATATACTGGTTCCTTTGTCTGCGGCAGCAAGCCGGGGCGATCAGATTCTCAATGCACGCTCTTTTAAAAAGCAGGGCTTCTCTGCTGTGCTAGAAGAAGAACAGATGACCGACGAAACCCTATATCAGACTATTCATGACACTTATGAACACCGTCAGGAATTCATAAGTGCCATGAATCAGAGCACCTTATCCGATGCTGTAGACATTGTTATGAATCTGATTGCCTCTTATGCAGAAACATCCGCATAGTTTTGTACGTTCTGTTTCTTCATAATATCTGATATCTGTTTGCAGATTTGCCTGAAGCTTCTCACTCTGAAGCCTCAGGCAATTTTTTCAGATGCCCGGACGCTTCGTGCAGGCTGTTTTCCTCAGTCTTCTCCAATTTTTCCCGAAGGTACTTTCTTCCTCTCATCAGCCTCATTCTGCACGCAGCCCCTGAAACTCCGAGGATTCTACTCACCTCATCCATTGGTCTTCCTTCGATGATATACAAAAAGAATACTACAGCCCAGTCCCTCTTCATTGTCATCAATGCATTCATAACATCTTTATATAGCTCTTTTTGAACTATAACTGTGCTGAGATCCTTTCCTGACAGTATGCTCAGTTCATATCTGATCACCTGCAGCTCTGCCGGATCCATACTGGCAACACTGCGATTTTCACGCTTTCTCCAATAATCAATGCACAAATTCTTCAGCGTCTTAATCAAAGTTGCCCTTATTTTGGAATCTGGCCACGTTAATGGATAATGCTCATAAAATGCCAGAAATGCATCCTGAAGCACATCATCAATTTCATCATAAGGAATCCCTTTTCTTTGGGCTATTGTACGCAGCAGCGGATAATAACGGCTGTGTATAGAGTAGAAACATTCATCCTGAGATTTTATATATTCTCTCATTTTTCCTCCGTAAATAACTCTTCTGCCAGCGCATTCTTTAAAATTCCTGCCGTTTCTTCCAACTCTCTGCTCTCAGCCTTCCCCGGATTCCATGCCACCATGACTGGACCATTCTCATATCGCGGAATTACATGTACATGCAGATGGAATACTGTCTGTCCTGCGCTTGTTCCATTGTTCTGAACTACATTAAATCCACTGGCTCCCAGTCCTTTTTTCATGGCACTGCCAATTTTTGCTGCCAGAGGTAAAATCTTTCCCGTCACTGCCATGTCTGCTTCACAGATGTCCTTGTAATGTTGTTTGGGCAGAATCAGAGCGTGCCCCTTTGAAGCAGGCCCCAAATCCAGAATAACCCGAAAATCATCGTCCTCATAAACTGTGGATGATGGAATCTCCCCATTCGCAATTTTACAGAAAATACAGTTTTCATCTCTCATTCCCAATCCCCCCCTTTCTTAATGTTTATTATATTTCCCAATATTCAGAAGTACAGTGTGCTTTCGGCTTTCGATACAACAACATCGCCAGCACAATTCCGATAACCAGACCGGCCACATGAGCCACGTTATCGACACCCGTACTTGTAAAACCAAAATACAGGGAAAATATAATCATAATAATTAACTGACTGCTGCTTAAATCCTCCAGTCTTCCACGGTTTACCAGTACTGCATAAAGCAAACCGCCTATAACGCCAAAAATAGCTCCTGATGCACCTACACTGACTGCATGGGTCTGCTGCCCCATATCAAAAAGCATTGACACAGCATTCGCTCCCACACCACATAATAAATAGAAAAGCAGATACTTGATTTTTCCAAGCGCCCTTTCCAAATTATCTCCCAGCACAAACAGCACCAGCATATTATTGACAATATGATTAATTCCAAAATGCATAAATACAGCAGTCAAAAGCCGGTAATACTCATGACCATCCAAAACCAGAGGACCAAACATCGCTCCGTGTTCCAGCATAAACAAAACGTCCTCACTGGAACCGACCGCTTCCAGGTACACAAAATAAAGGATATTCAATACGATCAAAGTCATTGTTATCCAGGCCTTCTGCTGCCTTTGTCCGTAATTTTCCATTCTTTTCATTTCCATGAATTCTTTTCCTTATGTATCTGTTTCACGGCTATTTTAGCATAGTCCGCCCCGTTTGTTAAGGTATTCTATTGTCTCTTTCCTGTTTTTTCCAGCTTTTTTCACGATTTTTGTCTTTTATAACGGGCTTTTTACTCAAATCGGTATCGATATCGGGCAATACAAACCTCATCTCCCGGATGCAGCCGTGCTGCCTCATTATTCTCCAGCATACGGCCTGCCACAGAGGTACCGTTTGTTGAGTTTAAATCCTGGATGAAATACTCCTCTTCTATCTGTTCAATTTTAAGGTGAAGCCTGCTTACGGTTTCTTTCTGCAAAATGTAATCTACCAGATTTTCCTGTTTGCCGATTATAAATGGATAATATGAAAGAACAATATCCTCAGACTCTCCGTCCAGAGAACATAGTCTGTGTAAATTTTTGCTTTCTTCTGTTCCCAGATCTGTCAGCAATACCGTATCCCGCCCTTCTTCCGGCTCTTTTGTACCATCAAAGGCTGGTATTTCTGTCTTTTGCCGATTTTCTTTTAAAATCCCCTCACTGTCTTCGTCATCCTTCGAATCCTCATATTCCTCAGAACCAAACATATTCTCCCAGGAAACCTGAACCGGACTTTTTTCCTGTTCTGCCTGTCTCTTTCTTCCAGGTACTTCCCTTAGTTGAATCAACTTACCCCAAAGTTCTCTTATTGCCTCCCAAAGCCCCCAAAACATAGTTTTTGATTTTGCCCGCTCCAGCTTCTCTCGTGAATTTTGAGTTTTTCGGCTGCCCAGATAATTTCTTTCCCCCTGGCTGCCTTCTTCCCGCACACTCGGAACACCTTCCGCTGCGGCAGTCCCAGTTTCTGATTGTTCTTCGCTGCGTTTCAGAATCCGCTTTTCATCCGGCTTCTCAAGTCTGCATTCCTCATTATTTTGTCCGCCTCGTTCCAGCAGACGCAAAATATCCCTCATTCCATAGTTTTCTCTGCGGCTTTCTTGAAACAGTCCATAGGCAAGAACGACACCGTCTTTGTCCTGGTGATCCACCTTTCCCAACAAATACTCAAGCAATTTTCCAAAATCCTCTGAAAATAGCGCTTTACGTCCAGGAATCAGGCAAAGCCAGACAGAAAAAGTTTCCGGTTCAATATATACATACTCCGGATCCAGAAGAATACTTCCCTCTGGAAGAAGATACCGTTCCATTCTGTCAAGTACCTGAATTAGGGAAAGAATCAGACGACGCAGCTGTACTTCCCGGAGCTTCTGATTTTCTAAAAGCCGTGCCAACGGCTGTTTAGAAGAAATTTCATAATAAAATCTTGGCTGCCCATCGGTCTGATTCAGCTTAAACTCTAAAATTCCTTCTACTGCATTAACTTCCAGCATCCGACATTCATAGCTGCACCAGTCTGACTCCTTCGGTTCCACAATCATATAGTTATGCTTCATCTCTCTCCGATAACTAATCTTCATGACAATCCCTCCGTCAGACTCCACATCCTCAGAAATTTTTCCGGCCGATATACCGGAGCAGAAATTTCCAGACTCCATCCATTTCCTTCTACAACCTCTATAATTTTAAACTCTTCAGAGTTTTCAATTTTGTGCCGCTCTGTTTCAACCTGTAGGTGGAGTCCAAAATTTCCAAGAGTTTCCGCCTGTATACGAAAGGCCTGACCAATCAGCGTCATAATCGTAAAAAGCACAACAGCCATAACTCCGGCAGCCTCTACTGTATATGCAGCCGGCAGAGCCCCTCGTGTCTCCTGCTTTCCTCTGCGTCCTTTCTTCCTCATCCCATTTCACCCTTTCCATCCTCCTGCTGCTTCTCCTATGATCATCCAGAAAACAGGCACAGCAGCAAAAGGAAGAAATGGAACTGTCTGTTTCCTCAGATTATCTTTCTTCTTAAAATTTCCCCAGACAAAATATACCAGACAGAACAGACCGCAGCATAAGGTTCCATAAAACAGCACTGCCAGATTTCTCCAGAATCCCAGCAAAAGACCGCTGATCAGAAAATAGCATCCGTCTCCGGCTCCTATGCTTCCTCTGCTGACCTTTCCCAATCCCAGCAGCACCAGTCCCGGCAAAAAACCAAAAAGTCCTTCTGCAGCCTTCTCCCACATTATATTTTGATTCTCCCACATCCGAAAAACCAAGACTGCCCCGGCTATCATTCCAAATATCCGATAAAGATTGATATCGACCTGCTTTTTTCGCAGATCCTGTCCTGCTGCCAAAGCGGTAAAACCTGCAAGCACTGCTGTCTCCAGCTTCATTCCTCCCCCGCCTTTCTTTCTTAATTATCTTCTATTTTCCACAATAAGAGCAGGGACCAAGGTGGGCCACTTCTCTGAGCTTAACTGCCCGCACATAGGATACAATGGCGCTGCAGTTTTTCGTTCTGTGATAACTGCTTCCTTCTGGCATAATATAAACTGTGGAACCAGCTGCTGCACCGTCTCCGCAAACCTTACAGGCATAATATTTTCCTCCACTTTTATTCCTCAAACCTTCTATCTCCGAAAATGCTACAGGGCTTAAATTATTTACCAGATAGTGACAGGAACGGCTTCTGTGATAGCGTGTACTGTTTCTTCCTACATAAACAATCTCATCCTCATCGGTCCCGTTTTCTCCTCCCCCTGCCGTTCCATCATGCCCCTCTCTTCCAATCCATGCTCTTCTGCGGCTCCTTGCAGTACGGCTGATATGCTCCAGCCCCAGAACTGGAAACGGCATCTGTATCTGATAATTCAAAACCAGATCCAGCATTTCTCCATCCTCCAGTACAGAGGACTGTAAGGCATTCATAAAAATCACCTGCCTCGTATCCACATGATCCTGCACCCGAAGCTGTGCATAAATCCCGGCAGCAGCACCTGCAAGATTTTTACAGAAGTCCTTCGCGTAATTATCCGCTCCTGGAATCTGTTCTTCTTCCCCCTTTAATATTACATCCTGAAGGTATGCATACTGACTTAATTCTTCTCCTGCTGTCTCCAAACCTGCCTGTATTTTCCTCTCTGTATTCATAATTTTCATTGGAAGAATCAGACTGACTGACGCAAAAATAAACAGCGGGAGTACAAGCGCAGCTTCCAGCGTCATCCCGGCGGGGACGGACAGGAATGCCTTTCTGCCATGACAGTGTACACATTCATGTAAATAAACAGCGAGGATTCGTACTTGGAGAGTCACGATTTTTTTCATTTTTTTATAAGGGATTTTTTTGTAGAACTGCAGAATACTTCGATTATGCTTCTGCACAGCTGCCATGGAAAAAGGCATTCCTGTCCGCCTCCTTTCTTCTTATTTTTTCAGTTTGCCGTCTTCGCCTTAATATCTCCTCTCCACAGACACCGTCATCGGATATACGAGATCAGAGCCGCCCGTCAGATTTCCTACAAAGCCAGGAGAAAAAAATACATGCTTTCCATAAAAGTCTCCCTGGATCCGTATCTGATAAACGCAGCGGCGCATTCGAAAGCTGTCCTGTCCCTGCCTCAGATTCATCTGAATCAGGTCCATCATGCGAAACTCCTGAAGTACAATATTACTCATAAATAAAAGTATTTTCAGCCAGGACAAATAGGAGAGCCCTGTATCACATTCTCCGGCCCCAACAATCCGTTCCTTCCCCATTGACAAAAGCTGTTCCAGCTCCAGCTGCCAGTCTGCTTTTGCTTTTAGCAGAGGAATTTTCTTTCCGGCCAAAAGTCCCCGAACATCCATCAGAGATTCTCCTAATGCCCACACAGACATTACAAAAAATGTTGTTATCATAAGAAGTGGAGTCAAAGCCCCTGCTCCTGTAATGGCCATTGCCAAACCTCTTGCCTCCGTCCTTTTCTGAGAATCTGTCAGAATGTGTACCAAATTCAGCCCTTCCCGAACAGCCAGGAGTCTGTGAACTGCATCCGAAAGATTTTCACGGTCAGATTCCTTTCCTCCCAGAAAATATTCCATTTCATAGGCAAGAACGGTTTCGCCTTCTTTCTGCTCCTCCTCTTCCAGAAAATTTCCAAAATTCATTCCGCAGTATTCATCAATCAAAAGATGATCTAAAAAATTCACTGTTCTAACTGCATCCGGCTCCATATCCTGGTGTGATGGCACATCTTCCAGTCCAGAAGCCCTATTAGAAACTTCTCTTCCTTCCGGAACCACCAGTTCTAAAAATCCCTCCTGATACATAGATGATACCTGCTCCAGCCAGCCCTCCTTTTTCTTATCTTTTACTCCATGAACAAAGGAAAGCTTATGAATAGAAAGAGAGCCTAATCTGTGCTCCAGCGGTGACCACAAAGCATCTAAATCCGGACCTTCACCGCCCTCTTCCTCATCATCCTCCCACTCATCAATAATTTCTTCTACCTCAAAAGATTCCTCAATGAGTTGCTTCAGTTCCACAAGCATTTGCTTTGACCAGGGTTCCAGAGACTCTATCTCCTGCCGCCTTTCTCCGTCGGCATTTACGTAAGATTCATACTGTTGGATTTCCTGCTCCAGAAGTCCCTGGATCTCATCCCTGCAGTCTCCGCTTTCCTTCTCATATTTTGCCCTGCTGATTTCCATTCCCTTGGCCAGAGCATCTGCCTTTCTCCGGTAACTCTTTACCAGCCCGGGTATCTGCTCCAGCTTTCCAATCATCTTCTCTGCATTCCTCCGAAAATCAGCTCCGTCATAACTGTTTAATGCAGACATTCCGCTATTTTTCAGCTTCTGCTGTTCATCCAGATTTTCACTGATTGCTTCCAGGGCTTTTTCCAGCTTCAGGGCCTCCCGGGCATGTCCCCGATAGCTCTCTGCCATGTTCTTTACAGATGCTGCTTCCTTTGCACTGTCCCACAGATTCTGAACAGTATCCACATCAAAATCCATATGCCAGATTCCAAACTTCATATAGTCAAGAACCTCTTTCTCAAAATAAGCCCCCTGTCCTTCCGTTGCTCTTATAATTTCCTCTGTCTGCGCCCCTGTATACTGAATCGGATACCAGTTTTCCATTTCCAAATATGGAAGAATAAATCCGCCAAAGGCATCTGTAATATCTTCCGGAGTATCATACTCTGCAAACAGAACCCGGTAAGTGTCCCAAAGCTTTCGATGATACTGACTGAATACAGAATCCATCGCTGATGAAGCTGCCGTCTGCAGATACAAGCGGGCTCCTGCTGTCCTTGCAGACTCCAGAATCACGCAGAAAAAAGCAAACATACACATCATGATCAGACTAAAAAATACCGTTATCTGCCCGTCTGCCGTTCTTCTCATTCTGTCCCTGCTCTTCCTGTTGCATCTTCATCAGTAAACCTCTTTTGACTGCTTGCTTATTTCACTAAAAATATTATTTAACAGTTCCGTAATCTGGGACTTGAAAATAATCACCAGTCCAATCAGAACCACCAGAATCAAAACGATCTCAATTACGCCAACTCCATCCTCCTGATGGAAAAATTCACAGATTTCATTTCTCAACATATCGATATCCTCCTTATCCCATCGTCATCATGGCCGGAGCCATGATCATTACCATTACAATGCCAAGCATCAAAAACAGCGGCGCAAGCAGCTTTGTTCCTGCCTCCTCTCCCATACGGCGGGCCAGGTTTTTTCTCATTTCAAAAGCATCCTCCATCTCTGTTCTGAGTATGGCTCTTAAATTTTTTGTTCCCGCCTTTCTGTTCTGCTCCAATACGCTGCTCAGCTTCAGGTAAGGCTGAAGCTTACATCTGCGGCCAAATTCCCGGTAAGCAGTCCCCTCCGGCATTCCATTTACCAGCTGGTAATATGTACGGCACATTTCCTCTCCTGCCGCCTGCTGCTTCTGCTTTCCCATTTCTCTTGCGTGTTCATAGTCCTTTACCATTCGTTCCCACGCGCTGCGAATCGTCATTCCTGCTCCAACCAGGATCATCAGCTTTGATACCAGTTCTGCATAGTCCAGAAGCAATTCCTTCTCCCGACGTTTCTCCCTTACCTTTTCTGCCTCCCTCTCCCGGATTACCAGTAAGAATGCAAGAAAAATTCCTAAAAAAGGCAGCGCAAAATAATTCTCTTTCTTTTCCCTGCGGTAGGAAATTGTTCTGCCATCCACACGCTCCGGAAGAACCAGATACTCATCCGTCTTCTGTTCCTCATTCCTTTTCTCTATCTCCTGCTGAAGTCCTGCCAAAAGCTGCTCATCTGGAGAAAGCGTTCTGGGAACCAGACGAATAGGAATCTGGAAATCTGCATGATAACCATCCACAGTCAATCTTGCAGAGAGAATCACCTGTCTGGGCGTTTCTGTTGATTTCATAATTTTTCCCATAGAAGAAAGCAGTTCCGGTTCTGAGGACTGCCACCGAATAGAAATCCCTGTTTCTTTATCCCTGGAAATCAATTCCAAATCCGATTCCACCTCCGTCAGAGAACGGTTTTCTCCCCGGATTCTGTTTTCAATATCATCCATCAGATGATAAAAGGCCTCCATAGCTTCTTCCTGAGTATACGCTCTGGGACTGACCTGTACCGTAACAGGAACCGCTTTCTGAGCCACTCCGTCTACCAGCAACTCATACTGCTCCTCAAGTCCTGCATATCCATCTCGAAGAATTCTGTTTCCCGGCAGGCTTTCTGATGAACTGCTGTTAGAAATTTCCAGGACTCCATAAAGCGTCATACTTCCGACTATACAAACTGCCGGCAAAATCCACTGACTTTTTCTAGTAATCAAAAGTCCCCATCCCTCCTTTTTCAGGCAGCCTATATGCGGATATCCAGAATTCTTCTGGATAAAACCACTGAGATCAGATATCCTGCCATACATCCGGTCATCAAAATTCTTCCCAGTCCTGTTTCATACATCTGTGAAAAAAAACCTGGTGAAGAACCTTCCACATAAAATGCAATCAGAAATGGTATCATTCCCATAATTTTCTGTTCGAACTGCCGCGATGCTGTCATTGTCCGGATTTCCTCCCTCACCTGCATTTTGTCCCGAATCACTTCTGCCGTATGACGCATAATCCCGCTTAAATCTCCACCGCTGCGCTTGGCTACAGAAAATACCTCAGAAAAATTTTTCACATCCTCCAAACCGCTTCTCTCTGCAAAATCATTCAGCACCTCCTCTACGGTTCTGTTTGTTTTCAGCTGAGCGATCATATAGGAAAATTCTCTTGTAATCAGTCCATCTTCCCCATAAAGCATAGACAGTTCCTCCCTGCTCACTGCCAATGCGTTTTCCATGGCATATCCAGAACTTAAAGCCGATGCCAGAATCACCATGCTCTCCTTAAACTGAACAGCCAAAAGATTCCATCTCCTGTTTTTCAGTCTTTTTCTTTCCGAAACAAGAGCCACCGTCACCCCAACAGGAATCATCATCCAGAATGCCTTCATGCTTCTGTAAAACACTGTCGCAAACAGTCCGCAGGCAGCCACCCCCTTTCCCACTGCCTGAAGCAGTTCTGCCGTCGTCATCCTGTATTTCTCATACTGGATAACCTGCTGCTTTGAGTTTTTCCACTGACTGCAGAGTTCCTGTTTTGATAAGATGCCCCCTGACCCGCCCTGTTTTCCTTTCCTCATCGACACTTCCCTCCTCTTCCTGAAAACGGAACAGAGAATTCAACTGGATGATTCCTTCTTCCACTGCCCCTACTTCAGCAATCTCCAGAACCCGACGGCTTTTATCCCGCAGACGTCCCAAATGCACCAGAATATCAATCGCTGAGGAAATTTGGCTCCGCACTGCTGCTAAGGGCAAATCCGCCCCCATAAGCGTCATAGTTTCCAGCCTGGAAAGCATATCTCTGGGACTGTTTCCATGTCCTGTAGACAAACTGCCTGCATGTCCGGTATTTAACGCCTGAAGCATATCGAGACACTCCTTCCCCCTCACCTCTCCTACAATAATCCGATCCGGCCTCATCCGCAAAGCTGCCCGAATCAAATCGCTGATTTCAATGGCCCCCTCTCCCTCTCCATTGGCGTTACGAGTTTCCAGGCGAACCAGATTCGGAACCTGGCGAATCTGCAGCTCCGCTGAATCCTCTATCGTAATGACACGCTCTGTGTTCGGAATAAATCCTGACATAGCATTGAGAAAGGTTGTCTTGCCGGAACCAGTTCCGCCGCAGATAAACAGATTGTATCCTGCCTGTACCAGATTTTTCAAAAACTGTGCAGCTTCCTCTGTTAAAGAACCTATGGAAACCAGCTTCTCTGCTGTAATCGGATCCGGAAATTTTCGGATTGTCACAACCGGACCATCCAGGGCAACCGGCGGCAAGACCACATGAACTCTGGAACCATCCTCCAGTCTTGCATCTGCAATAGGATGCGCAACATTCACAGACCGGTTAATACGGCTGACAATCTGCTGAATCAAATCCTCCAGCTCCTCCACCTGGTCAAATGTCCGTTCCCATTGGCTGATTCTCCCTTTTTTCTCCACAAAAATCCGATCTTTTCCATTGACCATAATCTCCGTCACTTCTGGATCATCTACCAGCTCCTGAAGAATATCAAGCCGGCGAAAGCTGTCGTACAGCCGTGTTTTTAATTCCAGCCGCCGCTGCAAAGGCAGATATTGTCTCTGGCCTTCCCTGCGAATTGCCCGATCAATACACTCCTGCAGATTTTCCTCCTCTATCTGGCTGATCCCCTGAAGCTCCATACGAATCTCCTGCTTCAGACGCTCCTGCACTGTCCTGCTTTCTCTCTGCCCGTCTTTTTCCATTCTTGGTAATATCTGCAGTTAAGCTTCCTCCTTTCCTGATTCTCCCCGTCCGGTGAGACTCCGCACAAAGTCCCCCATCTCTCCCCATAACAATTGCTCCAGATAATGTCCCTGCTGGACGAGATTTTTCTGATATGGCAGGCGAATCCTTCGAATCCGCTCCAAAAGCCCTCCATATCCAGAGACTTCTATATATTTTTGCCATTGCTCCAGCTTTACCAGGGATACCGGATCCTCCTGGACTGGTGTGTAAACCACATCGCACAAGGACAAAAACAGTTCCGTCCCCCAGAAAAAATGTCCTAGATCTACAACAATCGTCTCATAAAGCCCTTCTGAAGCAATCAAATCAATCAAACTAGCCAGTTCCTCTCCTTTCATCTGCGCCAAATCTTCTGGATATTCTGCAGGAGGAACATAATCCAGCTCTCCCCAGCTGTATGTTACTCCCCGCAGGCGAAGATGGCTGTATTCTCCCTGCCGGTAATAATAAAGCAGCTCCGACAGACCAGCTTCATATTCCGTTCCTGTAAGCACAGACAATGCACAGCACTCCTCCAGTGTCAAAAAAAGCGTCTTGCTGCTTCGAGACAAATCCTGTCCCAGTGTAAATGCAAACGCTGTCTTGCCGCATCTGCCTACAGGAGAATAAACGCCGATTATCCTGCTCTTCTGGCTTCCAGTTACCATCCGTACCGGCTGTTCCTTCACCTGATAGCAGGACATAACCTCTCTCAGGACACTGTCTGTGGCCTGATATTTGTAAACTGTTTTCGCCTCCTTTCCCGGAAACCCTGTTTCTCCGAGACGAATAAGCTGCTCCGCCCGTATTCCTTCCAAAGCTTCCTCCTCCACCTCATCACCAACCAGAAGCATCTCTATTCTCTGCTGTTCAGAAAATGCCCGAAGACGGGCCAGACTGGTAAATGCCACAGCATGAAACGCCGCCTCCTTCTGATTTACAAATTCTGCAAAACGATCTGCATAAAATGGATCTGCATCATACACTGCCATAATCCGTTTCATAAAACACATCCTCCCAATCTGACTGCCGCTGAACCAAGCAGATACAAATATCCCCCAGCTGACAGACACGCTGCCAGAGGAATTCTGTGTCTGGCCTCCAGCCCTGTTAAATCATCGTAACTGAAACAGGTTCTCTGTCCCATCAGACTCTCTGCATAGTGAAGCAAATACCCCATACGCAGTCCAAAGCTTCTGTCTCTCCACATACGCCCCACTGACCACAAAGCTCCCAGAAACAGCCCGATCATTATCACGAACAGACCGTCCTGAATTCCCAGAAACCCTCCTGTAACAGCTGCCAGTTTTCCGTCTCCAGCTCCAATCATGCGGAAACAAAACAGCAAAAAGGATGGTATCAGAAAAAATACAGCTCCGGTAAAAAATACAGCCCCTCTGCATAAAACACCTGCAGCCAGGCCTAAAACAAGCCACCAGTTATACACCTTTCCGTCCCTCAGATCCGTAATTCCTGTGCCTGTCAGAACGATACACAAGATGCATCTGGAAAATAATTCCTCAGACAGACCTTCCCCTCCTCTCTTCTAAATCTTTCTCATAAAACTGTGTTGAAAATATTTTGCCGATTGGCTGATGCTTTCTTTTTCGAATCAACAGATCCGACACAGAAGCATAAATGAAATTGAATCACACCGCCTGAACTGGCGTTGACTGTACACTAATCATACCCAAAAATAACCCGGATGTCAATTCTATCAAACCGTTTTTCGATCGTCAAATTTCGACACCCCTCCAGGAATCAATCCTCTGATATCGTAACAGTTCAGTTACCTGATATCAATACTGCAAATTTCTTCACAAAATCAACAAAATCTTAAACAATATAAAAAAATCATAAACTTTTTATAAAAAAATTGTATTGACTTTTGTACATAAACAACGTATCATGAAGACAAATGGAAAATTATTTTATGTTCGTACCACGAAATGGGAAATTTTGTTTTTTATTCTTGCTTTTATCCTTTCTCACATTAATTTTCCAAAAATAATACCTTTTATCAAGAAAAGGAAAGAAAAAAGGAGGAATTTTTTATGATGAAGTATCTGCAAAAACTTGGTAAAGCATTGATGCTTCCAGTGGCATGTCTTCCCATCTGCGGTATTCTGATGGGTATTGGATATGCACTCTGTCCGTCTACCATGCAGGGTGGTGAAGTAAATGGTCTTGTAGAGATTATTGGCTTCTTTCTTGTAAAAGCAGGCGGAGCTCTGATTGACAACATGCACTGGCTGTTTGTTATTGGTGTTGCCGTCGGCATGACGGATGACCACGATGGTACTGCCGGACTGGCAGGTCTTGTTTCCTGGCTGATGATTACCAAGCTGTTAAATCCCGGCGTAGTAACCACCATCATGCCGTCTATCGCAGACAATGCCAACTCCATGCTGGCTTTCGGAAAAATTGAAAACGCATTTATCGGTATTATTGCCGGTCTGATTGGTGCTTCCTGCTACAACAGATTTAAGAACACCCGTCTTCCCGATGCGCTTTCCTTCTTCTCCGGCAAGCGTTCTGTCGCAATTATCACTGCTGTTGTTTCCATCGCAGCTGCAGCAATCCTGCTCTTTGCTTGGCCGCTTATTTTCGGCGGACTGGTTGCACTGGGCAAGGGTATCGTAGGCATGGGAGCTGTAGGTGCAGGTATCTACGCATTCTTAAACAGACTTCTGATTCCTACTGGTCTGCACCACGCACTGAACAACGTATTCTGGTTTGATACCATCGGTCTGGGCGATCTGTCTAACTTCTGGGCAGGCAAAACCTCTGCTGATGTTACCTGGGATCTTGGTATGTACATGTCCGGATTCTTCCCCTGTATGATGTTCGGTATCCCTGGCGCTGCACTGGCAATGATTCAGACCGCAAAGGACAATAAGAAAAAAATTGCCGTTGGTCTTGTAGCTTCCGCAGCAGTCTGCTCCTTTATCTGCGGTGTTACCGAGCCCTTCGAGTTTGGCTTTATGTTCCTTGCTCCGATTCTGTACGTTATTTACGCTCTGCTGTACGGTATTTTCACCACCATCACTGTACTCCTGGGCTTCCGGGCAGGCTTCTCCTTCTCCGCTGGTTTAACCGACCTGGTATTCTCTGCTTCCCTTCCGGCAGCACAGAAAACCTGGCTGATTCTTCCTCTGGGCGCAGCAGCATTTGTAGTATTCTACCTGGTATTCCGCTTTGCTATTACTGCATTTGACTTAAAAACCCCGGGTCGTGAGGACGATGATGACGAGTTGGATGCAAAGGCTGTTCTGGACACCAGCGATTTTGACGGTGTAGCAGCTATTATCCTGGAGGGTCTTGGCGGTAAAGAAAACGTTGTTTCTCTGGACAACTGCATTACCCGTCTCCGTCTGGAGGTAAAAGATCATACTCAGGTAAATGAGAAAAAGATTAAATCTGCAGGCATTGCAGGCGTTATCCGTCCCAGCAAGACTGCCGTTCAGGTTATTGTAGGCACCAAGGTACAGTTTGTAGCTGATGCCATGAAGAAAATGCTTTAATACATATCCTTTTTCTATCTTTTTAAAACAGGAGGACTGCAGAAACGGTCCTCCTGTTTTTGTTTTCTCCCATTTATTTCCCTTTTCTTTTGTGAATAATGTCTGATTTTATCCTTTTAATCCCCCTATTTTTCGTTGACATGTTCAGAAAACCGTGCTAGAATGGCATTAGTTTAAATTTTTAAACCAAGGAGGATTATTATGGCAGGCGGCAAGGATCTGGAACAGCAGTTTCATGACTGTATGCCCCTTTTCATTGCTCTTGGCGATGAGATGCGGCTTACCATCATAAAGACACTGGCCCATGCCGTCCGGACGGATCATCCGGAGGGACTGAATGTCAACGAGATTACACGCCAGACAAGCCTGTCCCGGCCTGCAATCTCCCATCACCTGAAAATATTAAAAGACTCCGGGCTTGTGGAGGTTCGCCGCAGAGGCACCTCCAACTACTACAGTCCAAGACTTTTAAGCGCCACCCGCAGGCTGATGCAGATGGGCGCTCTCGTGGAGGATTTTTTCAGGCAGGACTGAAGCATTTCCTCTTTCTGTATAGTTTTCCAGTTTCCGGTGATACTGAAACCAAAGCCAGATATTATCTGCAATCTACGTCTTTGGAGGCAGCATTTTATGAAAACAAAATCAGGTTATCAGAAGCGACAGCGCACAAAATCGACCGACACACTGGAAAATCTGGAACTGAAAGCGGAAATCGACCGGACCAGACACCGGCTGGAATCGGTTCGGAACCAGTTTGAGGAGGTGGTGGATCCCACCTTAATCGACTGTTATATTTATGAACTGAAAGCCGTTCAGCTGCGGTATCAGTTTCTTCTGCGGCGGTTTAAGCTTCTGGAAAACTCTTAAACACCGCAAAATCAATACATCAGGAGGACTTTACTGAAGCTATGGTTACTTGGTATGAAAAAGCGGTATTTTATCACATGTATCCTCTGGGGATGACAGGGGCTCCCCTTGAAAACAGCCCGAATACTCCCGTTGTTCACCGTTTTGAAGAGCTGAACAAATGGGTTCCCCATATGAAGGATTTAGGCTGCACCGCCCTCTATATTGGGCCGCTGTTCGAATCCTCTTCCCACGGCTATGACACCCGGGATTACCGCCTGACCGATCGCCGCCTGGGGGATAATGAAGATTTTATCCATTTTGTCAAACTATGCCATCAGGCCGGCATCCGCGTTGTAGTAGACGGAGTCTTCAATCATACAGGACGTGAATTTTTTGCTTTCCGCGATATTCAGGAAAAACGGGAACACTCCCCCTACTGCGGATGGTACAGGGGTGTAAATTTCGGCTGGGACAATCCCTTCCACGATGGCTTCAGCTACGAAGCCTGGCAGGGCCACTATGAGCTTCCCTGTTTGAATCTGCAGAATCCGGAGGTAAAACAGTATTTATTTGATGTGATTCGTTATTGGATTGATACCTTTGATATTGACGGAATCCGTCTGGACTGCGCCAATGTAATGGATTTCCAGTTTATGAAGGAGATGCGTGCAGCCACTGCTCCCATGAAAAAAGATTTCTGGCTGATGGGAGAAGTTATTCACGGAGAATACTCTCGATGGGTCAATGATGAAATGCTTCATTCTGTGACCAATTACGAGCTGCACAAAAGCCTCTATTCCGGTCTGAATGATCACAACTTTTTTGAAATTGCCCACAATGTACGACGCCTTCAGAATATCGGCGCCAGACTTTATACCTTTTTAGACAATCACGATGAAAACCGGATCGCCAGCAAATTAAAAGAAAAAGCTCACCTTCCTCTGGCATGGCTGCTGCTTTACACGCTTCCGGGCATTCCCTCTGTTTATTACGGAGATGAGTGGGCCATAGAAGGAGTCCGCACCAGAGACAGCGACAGAGCGCTGCGTCCGGCTATTTCCATGGAAAACGGTCAGAAGCTGGACTGTGAGCTGACAGAGCTGATTCGCCAGCTGGGCCAGATCCACACAGAGCACGAATGCTTTCACGGCGGACAGTATCAGGAGCTGCTTCTGACCAATCGCCAGTATGCATTTTCCAGGAGCAGCGAAAATTCGCTTACAATCACCGCCGCCAACAGTGATGACGGAGAAAGCACGCTTTCCATACCAGTTGGGGTCTCTGCCGGTCAAGCTGTCAATCTGATAGACGGCACAAGCATTCCTTTTGAGAACGGAAGACTCACACTTACATTACCGGGCAACAGCGGCGCTGTCCTGGAAATCAGGGAGGATTAGGATTATGGCTGCCAATACCAAAAAAGGAACCTCTGCCACAGGTATCATTTCAGAGATGGATCGATACCTGTTCGGACAGGGAACACACTATGAGATCTATGAAAAACTGGGCGCTCACCCCATGACACTGGATGGAAAAAGAGGCGTTTATTTTGCTGTCTGGGCCCCCCACGCTGCTTCTGTCAGCCTGGTAGGCGATTTTAACAACTGGGAGCCGGAATCTCATCCCATGACCCTTCTGGAAACCTCCGGAATTTATGAAATCTTTGTACCAGGTTTGAAAGAAGGCAATCTCTACAAATTTGCCATTGTTACCCAGACCGGAAAGCTCCTGTTTAAAGCGGATCCCTACGCCAGAAGCGCCGAATTCCGCCCCGGAACCGCCTCGGCTGTCGCTTCTGACACCCCGTATAAATGGTCTGATTCCGCCTGGCTGCAAAAACGCCGGACCACCAATCCCAGAGAAGCTGCCATGAGTATTTATGAGGTTCATCTGGGCTCCTGGAGAAAAAAAGACAGAGAAGAAAAAAATGGATTTTATACATACCGGGAGGCTGCTGTTGAGCTGGCTGAATATGTGAAGGACATGGGCTATACCCATGTAGAGCTGATGGGTATTGCTGAGCATCCCTTTGACGGCTCCTGGGGCTACCAGGTCACCGGCTATTACGCTCCCACCTCCCGTTACGGTACCCCCGAAGACTTCCAGTATTTTGTTAACTACCTTCATAAAAAAGGCATTGGCGTAATTCTGGACTGGGTTCCGGCTCATTTCCCCCGAGATGCCCACGGACTGGCTGATTTTGACGGACAGGCTTTGTATGAATACGCGGATCCGCGCAAAGGGGAACATCCGGACTGGGGAACCAAGGTATTTGATTATGGAAAGCATGAGGTTTCCAACTTCCTCATTGCCAACGCCCTGTACTGGGTAGACAAATTCCATGTAGACGGACTTCGTGTCGATGCCGTTGCCTCCATGCTATATCTGGACTATGGCCGCAAAGACGGCGAGTGGATTGCCAACCAATACGGCGGCAATCAGAATCTGGAAGCCATTGAATTTTTCCGCCATCTGAACAGCATCATGGCCTCTCGCGGACAGGGAGCCATGGTAATTGCCGAGGAATCTACCGCATGGCCTCTGGTAACACACGATCCCAAAGACGGCGGCCTTGGCTTTACCTTTAAGTGGAACATGGGATGGATGCATGATTTCCTAGAATATATGAAGCTGGATCCCTATTTCCGCAAATTCAATCACAACAAGATGACCTTTGGACTTACATACTTTAACAGTGAAAACTTTATTCTGGTGCTTTCCCATGATGAGGTGGTTCACTTAAAATGCTCCATGATCAACAAGATGCCCGGATATTTCCCTGATAAATTTGCCAACCTGAAAGCAGGCTACACCTATATGATGGGACATCCCGGAAAAAAACTTCTGTTTATGGGACAGGACTTCGGACAGCTCCACGAATGGGATGAAAAGGTCAGTCTGGACTGGTATCTGACCGAAGAAGAGCTCCACAGCGATCTCCAGCACTATGTCCGTGATCTGCTTCATATTTACCAGAAATATCCTGCACTCTATGAGTCTGATGATGACTGGGACGGTTTCCAGTGGATCAATGCCAACGACGGGGATCGGAGTATTTTCAGCTTTGTCCGCTACGCAAAAAACAAGCGGAAAAGCCTGCTCTTTGTCTGCAACTTTACGCCCATGGAGAGACCTGAGTACCGGGTCGGTGTTCCCAAACGCGGAAATTATACTCTGCTGTTAGATAACGGCCACGGAGCTTATGCCCCATCAGAATGTCCTGTTTTCCGGGCAGTCAAAAAGGAATGCGACGGACAGCCCTTCTCCATCAGCCTGCCTCTCTCAGCCTACGGAACCGCAATTCTGCGTTTTTCCTGAAGCTTCTAAGCAGACGCCGCCGAACGCAGGCATTGGTATTCGCAAAAGCATGGAATTTAATGAGAAAAAAGAATTGTTAAAAAATTATCAAAAAGTGGATGACATTCTGAAACTTTTGTAGTAGAATAAGGATCGACCTGGTTGAGTAATCAACACCAAAAAAAGGAAGGAGAGTTTCGTATGGCAAGAGAGTTAATATCCAAGAACGCGACCAAAAGTGTCTACCGTGATGGTGATATGGCAATTAAGGTTTTCTGTAAGGGTTTTCCTAAAGCAGAAGTACTGAACGAAGCACTTGTCAGTGCCCGTATCGAAGAAATCGGCGGTATCAATATCCCTGCTACTCTGAAGGTAGAAGTAGATGATGATGGCTGTTGGGCTATTTACAAGGAATTCATCAACGGCAAGACCCTCAAACAGCTGATGGATGAGAATCCTGACAAGCTGGACGAGTATCTGAATCAAATGGTTGACTTACAGTTGACGATTCATTCTAAGACCTGTCCATTACTGAACAAGTTAAAAGACAAAATGGCGCGGCAGATCTCTGAGATTGAGGAATTGAACCCTGTCAACCGCTACGATCTTCTCACCCGGCTGGACAGCACCCCCAAGCATATAAAGCTGTGTCATGGTGATTTCCAGCCTGAAAACATTATCGTGAAGGAAGACGGCACCATGTACGTTCTGGACTGGGTTCATGCAACCCAGGGTAATGCCAGTGCGGATGTGGCCAGAACCTATCTGCTGTTCTGCCTGGACAACCAGGAGGCGGCAGACAAATACATGGATCTGTTCTGCAAAAAAACAGGTACCGACAAACGATATGTACAGCAGTGGCTTCCTCTGGTAGCTGCCGCTCAGCTTACAAAGAAACGGCCAGAAGAGGCAGAGCTGCTTCACAGCTGGCTGAATGTCTGCGATTATCAATAACCAGGTTGTTACAATTCGAGGTCTTGCCGATTGCGGCAGGGCCTCTTTTGTTGTATACTGATACCAGCAGGGGATTGTTTTCCTGCTGTATAAACATTAGAAAAGGAGGAACTTATGCAGACCATTTTAGTTTGTGACGATGATAAGGAAATTGTAGATGCCATAGATATTTACCTGACCGGAGAAGGCTTTCAGGTGATCAAGGCATATGACGGCTATGATGCCCTGGCTCTTCTGGAAAAAAATCATGTAGATCTGGTTATTATGGATGTTATGATGCCAGGACTGGACGGAATACGAACCACACTGAAGATAAGAGAAACCAGCAGCGTTCCCATTATTATCCTCTCTGCAAAATCCGAAGACACGGATAAGATTCTGGGACTGAATATTGGCGCAGATGATTATATTTCCAAGCCCTTCAATCCCCTGGAGCTGGTAGCCAGAGTCAAATCCCAGCTGCGCCGCTACACTCAGCTGGGCAATCTTAACCAGCAGACCAGCGATCAGGTTTTCAAATGCGGCGGACTGATGATCAATGATGATACCAAGGAGGTCTGGGTAGACGAAGAGCCTATCCGCCTGACTCCTATTGAGTACAACATCCTGCTGCTTCTGGTAAAAAATGCAGGAAAAGTATTTTCCATTGATGAGATTTATGAACAGATCTGGAATGAGGAGGCTATTGGCGCAGATAATACCGTAGCTGTCCACATCCGGCATATCCGCGAAAAAATTGAAATCAACCCGCGGGAACCACGCTACCTGAAGGTTGTCTGGGGCGTTGGCTATAAAATCGAAAAACAATAGGAGAAATTATGAAGCGGAAAACCTATTCTCTGCAGATCCGCAAAACTCTTGCTGTGCTGCTCCATCTGATATTTCTGACTCTGACCGTATCCAGCATCAGTTTTATGTATCTGCATACCCGAATCGGAAGCGGCCTTGGCTGGATCCTGGAACGACAGTATGAGGACACACCTCAGTTTCAGCAGCAGTTTCAGTCAGATCTGGATCTGATATTCAAGTACGTATCTTACCGTGACATTTTTGAGACAGACGGCTCTCTGGATTTATCCAAAGAAATGTTTGCCGTATCTCACGGCGACGGCCCGGAAATCACCTATACCCTGGAGGAAGTACTCCGCTACGCCAAAAGTCAGGGCTTTTACTTAAACGATCAGTTTGAAGTAGTCAATGATCTTTTCATTTATGACAACGTCTCCACCACCCGGGATCAGCGCGTGATCTGGCGGGCCTACGAGCCCAATCCGATTTTGACAGAGCCGGGAGATGCTTACTCCTCCCTGCTGGATCTGTCCAGAGAGGTTCTGGACTGTTTAAGCGACTACTATACGGCCACCTATCGGTTTATGGCTAATCCGTCCAACCTGTACTATTCCATTGCCTATCTGGACGGAGATACCCCAGATGCTCTTTATACCAATGCCTCCGGCATTACGCCCGAAGAGCTGATGGAGCTGGGCCGCTACTGTTCCCTGACCAGCGAGTCCATTATTATTGATACCAACCTGTCAGAAATTCCAAAAAACATTGCTACCTCTATGGAGCAGAATAATACCTCCAATTCGGATCGCTATTATATTACTGTTGCGGTAGATACCGATTATCTGGCTGATGATCTTTATTCTGATCAGTCTATTGCCTACCGCCATCTTAGAAGCCGATTTGCAGAATCTCTTCTGGGACTGGCCCTTGGCATCATCGGATGCCTTGCAACCCTCTACTATCTGGTTATTAACTCAGGTTACAGGACTGCAGACAAAGCGATTCCCTATCTCCACGGCTTTGATGGAATCTCTACAGAGGCGTGCCTGATTATGACTGGGGTTTCCACTTTATTCGCCCTGTTTCTCGGCGAAAAAATCGGATACCGGCTGATTCATCTTGTTACAGCAGAGGCAAGCTGGAGTTTTCTGGAACGGATGCTGCGGGCAGTTCTTATTTATGGCTGCTGTATGATCAGCGCTTTCAGCCTGCTGCGGCGCTACAAATGCAGAACTCTCTGGAGCGGCAGCACGGCCTGCCAGTTAAAGAAAAACCTGGAGCTTTATTTCACAGACAGAAGCTTTTCCTGGCGTCTGTTATGTGTTTATTCTGGCTTTATTGGAGCTCACTTACTCCTTCTGGGATTGATGGCCGCAGCCTTTCACTTCCGTATTTATGCGGCTGCAAAAGCCGCTCTCCTGCTTCTTCTTGCAGGACTTTGTATTCTGGATTACCTGGTCTTTCACAAGCTGTTCTGCATTTCCGGACAGCATGACCGAATTGCCGATGCCATTGCAAAAATTGCAGGCGGAGATACGTCTTATCAGATGGATCTGCAGGGGCTTTCCGGCAAGGAGCTCCAGATGGGAAAAATGATTAACAGCATCGGAACCGGTCTGGAACAGGCGCTTCAGGAACAGGTAAAAAGTGAACGGCTGAAGGCGGATCTGATTACCAATGTATCGCATGATATCAAAACGCCTCTCACCTCAATTATAAACTATGTAGATTTGCTGAAACGGGAAAAGCTGCCTGGTGAAAAGGTTCAGGAATATCTGAATGTCCTGGATCAGAAGTCCCAGCGGCTGAAAAACCTGACAGAGGATCTGGTAGAGGCCTCTAAGGCCAGCTCCGGCAATGTCAAGCTGGAAATGGCAACCCTGGATCTGGTGGAAATGATCTGGCAGACCAACGGAGAATTTGAAGAAAAATTTGCCCAGCGCCAGCTGGAGCTGATTGCCGCCCTCCCGGCTCAGAGCATTCTGATTCACGCTGACGGGCGCCATCTGTGGCGCGTTCTGGAAAATGTATATAACAATGCATTTAAGTATGCTATGGAACACAGCCGTGTATACACAGAAGTGATTCAGAAAGAAAATCATGTGTTTTTCACTATAAAAAATGTTTCCGAATCTCCCTTAAACGTACAGGGCTCCGAACTGACAGAACGTTTTGTCCGGGGTGATGTATCCCGAACCACCGAGGGAAGCGGACTTGGTCTCTCTATCGCTCAAAGTCTGACAAGACTTCAAGGCGGAACCTTTGAAATTCTTATTGACGGAGATCTGTTTAAAGTTCAAATCGGCTTTGAGGTAGTGGAAAAACAATCCTAAAAAAAAGAATCGTCCAGCTCCGGTTCAGCACCGGAAAATGGGACGATTCTTTTTTCTTTATCCAAAAATACGCCAGCCGCAGATAAAATTATTGGCCCACCAGGAACTTAAAGAACGATGTACCACCTTGCCGTTACCGGAAGATGCGTCAATCACCGTTCCGCCATTGGCAACAATACCTACATGGCCGCTTACTACAATAATATCTCCTGCCCGCAGATTGGAAAAACTGGTAATCTTCTGATACTTTCCAACACTGCGCCAGCCGGAGGAGGTCAGATAACTCTGACGGACTCCAACCTGATTCAGACACCAGTATACAAAACCGGAACAGTCAAATGCATTTGGCCCCTTAGCGCCCCATACATAAGGACAGCCCAGCTTGGAGCTGGCTACAGAAATCAAAGCGCTGGCACTTCCGCTGGCTGTTCCTGTACTGGGAACTCCACCGCCTCCGGAGGAGCCTCCGCCGGAATTGCCGCTCTGGCTGGAACCGCCTGTGCTGGGTCTTCTGTTTCCTCCGCTGGAGGTGCTTCCTCCCCTGGAGCCAGACGGCGCTTTCTTGGCATCGCTGCTGGTCAGCTTTGCCATCGTCATGGCGCCTACGGTTCCGTCTGCGCTGAGGCCGTTGGTCCGCTGGAAGGATTTTACTGCATCCTCCGTAATCTCACCATAATAGCCAGTTGCATTTCCTGAATTTAAGTATCCAAGTCCGCTCAGAAGGCTCTGGACTCTCTGAACACTCTCGCCGCTGTCACCAAGGCTTATGCCGTTTGGTACTGCGGAATCACTGTTTAAGGCAATACGGGTATCTGGTCCCAGGAAGCCGTCTACAACCTGGTCATTTCTTGACTGGAACTGCTTCACTGCCATAATTGTATCATTTCCATAGGTTCCGTCCGGCTCTGTTGTCATATACCCCAAAAGCTTCAGACGTTTCTGCGCTTCCAGCACCACATCACTTTTCTCACCGTAGGAAAGCAGGTTGGGCTTTACCTCATCGCTGTACAGCAGGTTCATAGTTTTCCGGCCTACCTTGCCGTCCTGCTCCAGCCCATTGACACTCTGCATCTTTTTCACAGCAGCCTCTGTGGCTTCTCCAAAATTGCCAGTTACCTGGTTTCCATAAGCCAGATATCCCATCTGATACAGACGATCCTGAATCCGCTTAATATCATCGCCCACATCTCCCATCTGAGCTGCGTAATATTTGGCATCCGGCGACAGAATGGCCTCCAGCGTCTCCGGACCGATAATCCCGTCCTGAGCCAGCTTATTCTGCCGCTGATAAATCTTCACGGCACTCTGTGTTACCTCACCGTAAAAATCCGTTGGTTCATCGTTGTCCATAAATCCCAGATCCATCAATCTCTGCTGCAGCTTTGCCACAATCGGATGGTGCTCGCCAATCCGCAGATAATCAGGAATCGGATCCGTATACTCTGCATCCACTCCTGCTACAGAGGGCAGCAGCGGTCCATCCGGCGTCAGCGCCATAACTGTTTCATCTGCAGCTGTCTGAGGCAGAGTCTCTTCCATCAGAACCACTGGAGGAGCCAAGGACGTTGACTCATTTAACGCAGCTTCCTTGCTGCCGCAGGCTGACAGCGCTCCGGCACTCAAAAGGACTGCGCCGGCAAGAAAGAACCGACGCAGGCTGTCTCTGTGTTTTCTCCTTTTTTTCATATTCATATGTAATGTCATAAAGGCCTGATTCCTCACTTCCTTTGTCGAATAAACAACATTTTAGCACATTTCACATTTCGTTTCAACGTGTGAAGGAAAATTGAAAGAACTTTCCATCTTCGTTCAGATATGGGAAACTTCAGGCAGGAAAATACATTGAAAGCTTGTATGAAAAAAGCCCCTTCAGCGCCAGCTGCTAAAAGGGCTTCGGAAATCTCTGTTTCCTTTTTATGCGAAAAATGAAATAATCAATGCTGCGATGAAGCCGGTTCCTCCTACCAGTGTCTCCATAATGGTCCAGGTTTTCAGAGTTGTCTTCTCATCCATGCCAATCAGAGACTTCACCAGCCAGGGAGTCCAGAATAATCAGTACCAGAGGAATCATAATAATGCCTACAATCGTTCCAAAGGACGGCAGCTTAGACTCATCAAAATCTGCCTGATTTGCTACATGCTCCGGAATCGCAATGTTATATTTTTTCCCGCAGAAAGCGCCAAACACAGGGCCTGCCACAATCATGGCAACCGTACCGCACAGAATACCGGCATAGCAATGACCAGACCAGTAATTCCAAGAGCCCAGACCGCTTTTTCATCTCCAAATTTCTTTACCATAGTTACAGCGATACTCTGGACACCGCCTGAGGTTTCCAGTATCGCTCCAAACATGGAACCAAGACCAACCAGCCTTGTCGGATTTAATGCTGTTTCCATTTGTGTACCCCTTTCCTTATTCGTTTTCCCGTTTTCCCCTTCCGCCGGACAACTGCCTTTTATCAGAATCCGGCGGACCGTTTTCAAAAGCCTTATTATTTATTGTAATAGTTCCGCCATGGTTCTTCTTGCCGCCTACAGCGGACAAGAAGCTCCGGGCGGCTGAAGGATTTATTCCATATATCCGCCCTTCATGGGAGATACTGCGTGCTGAGAATAAATCTTCATCACGCCCCTGGTATACTTAGCCGGCTTTGGCTGCCATTTCGCCTTTCTCTCCGCCAGAACCTTTTCCATCTCAGCCTCTGACAGCTTCTCGCCCTTCACGCCTACAATTTCCAGCTTTCTGTTTACCACATCAATATGAATCAGATCTCCATCCTCAACCAGAGCAATGGGGCCGCCTGCTGCCGCCTCCGGGCTGACATGGCCGATAACCGGTCCCCGGGATGCGCCTGAGAAACGGCCGTCTGTAATCAGCGCTACGCTGGAAGCCAGCTCCGGATCTGAGCAGATTGCCTCACCAGTATAGAACATTTCCGGCATACCGCTTCCCTTGGGGCCTTCATAACGGATAAAGATAGCGTCGCCCGGTTTCACCCGTCCCTTCAGGACTGCGTCAATACACTCCTCCTCACTGTCAAAGGGTTTTGCATTCAGAGTTGCCTCAAACATATTATTCGGACATGCCGTATGCTTGATTACGCATCCCTCTGGAGCCAGATTTCCCTTCAGAATAGCAATGCTTCCGTCCGTTCCCTTCGCATCGTCAAAATCATGGATAATCTCTGTCCGTTTAATCTCGCGACCCAGCAGCTTCGCCTTTTCTTTCAGGATGGCATCACAGTGCTCATAAAAGCCATTGTGCTTTAACTCCTCCAGATTCTCTCCCAGGGTCTTTCCGGTTACTGTCATAACATCCAGATGAAGCATTCCCTTAATCTCCTCCATTACTCTGGGGACGCCTCCTGCATAGTAGAAATACTGAGCAGGCCAGTCACCGGAGGGACGGATATTCAGCAGATAGTGAGCGCCTCTGTGCATCCGATCAAAGGTATCTGCATCAATCTCAAATCCAAACTCATGGGCAATGGCCGGAATATGCATGGTAGCATTGGTTGAGCCGGAAATCGCTGCATGAACCATAATGGCATTTTCAAAACTCTTCATTGTCACAATGTCCTTCGCCTTGATTCCCTGCTCCACCAGCTTCATCAGCTGCACGCCGGCATCATAAGCTGCCTGCTTCAGTTCCGGAGCTGTTGCCGGCATCAGAGCCGTTCCCGGAAGCATCAGGCCCAGCGCTTCTGCCATAATCTGCATCGTAGAAGCAGTTCCCATAAAGGAACATGCTCCGCAGCTGGGACATGCATGCTGTTTGTAATAATCCAGCTGCTCCTTGGGAATCTCTCCTCTCTTTTCCTGCGCGTCAAACTTTCCAATTTGCTCCAGAGTCAACAGCTCATTAATGGCGCATGAGGGATCCTGTTCCACATATTTAGCCGGAATGGTATGCGCCTCCATAACTCCGCCGGTTACTACAATCGCGCTCATATCCTTTAATTTTCCGATTCCCATCAACATGGCCGGCATGGATTTATCGCAGCTTGCAATAAACAGACCGCCGTCATAACCGGTTGCATTTCCATGAATTTCCACCATATTCGCCATCATATCCCGATGAGCCAGGGAATAATTGATTCCGTCATGGCCCTGGGCGATTCCATCGCAGATATCGGTTACATAATTGCGTGCTCCTTTTCCTCCGTTATCGGCAATTGCCCGCATTCCCTCTTCCACAAACTGATCCAGGTGGGCGCTTCCCGGATGACTGTCTCCAAATGTGCTTTCCACAAGAATCTGCGGCTTGAACAAATCCTCTACCGTCCATCCCATACCGATTTTCAGCGGGTCATTTTCCGGTGCAAGTACTCTGATTTTCTGGCTGTGCAGTTCCATTCGTAAACCTCCTCGATTAAGTAAAAACTTCTCCAAAATCATCTGATGTCTTATGCCTAGATTCTACCATTTCTTTGTTTTTATTACAAGCCATCAGACATTATTTCTACTATATTTACAGGTTTTCTCTATTTCTATTGTGTATATCTTACAAATATCGTGTGTTTTTCCGTCTTTTATCCTCTTTTTAATTGTCTGATGTCTTATTTTTGGCATAAATACATCAGACGTCTTATCTTCGACTTGATTTTCCCAGGGAAATGCGTATACTGAATTTATAGACATCTTACTACATCACAGAGAAACGGAGACACCTTTTATGAGCGAACTGTCCAATATCAAAAGCACACTCCTGGCAGAGCAGGTACAGGAACAGCTGTATCAATATATTCTTGATAATCATTATGAAATCGGGACGAAAATCCCCAACGAATTTGAACTGGCAAGATATTTTGGAGTAGGAAGAAGCACCATCCGGGAAGCTGTAAAGCTTCTTATATCTAAAGGCGTGCTGGAGGTGCGGCGAGGCTCCGGAACCTACGTCATCAGCACAACCCCTGCTGATCTGGATCCTCTGGGCCTTCAGAAGATCGAAGACAAAATGGCTCTGGCCCTGGATCTGGTAAATGTACGCATTATGCTGGAACCAGGCATTGCAGAAATGGCTGCCTTAAACGCCACTCCAGAGGATATCAAAAAGCTTCGCGACCTCTGCGATCAGGTAGAAATCCGCATAAAAAATGGTTCCAGCTACATCAAGGAAGATATCGCCTTCCACACCTGTGTGGCAGAATGTGCCAAAAACAAAGTGGTGGAACAGCTGATTCCTATTATTGATACGGCTGTACTGATGTTTGTCAACGTCACTCACACTCGATTAAAAGAAGAAACTATTATGACCCACCGGGCTGTTGTTGACGCCATTGCAGATCACGATTCCATCGGAGCCCGGTCTGCCATGATGATGCACATGACCTTTAACCGAAACATGATCCGAAAGCTAATGAAGGAGAAAGCTCAGCCGCCTCTTGCCTAAAAAAGAAAGAAGCTCGCGAGCTTCTCCGCTTGCAGCGGGTCGCTTCTGCGACAAAATTCTCTTCCAACCCATGGCGATCCCCGCAGAGCGTTTTTATTTTATAGGACGTAATTTCCTATGGAATAAAAAAAGTACCAGCCCCGCAGCTTCTTGTCTGCAAAACCAGTACCTTATCATGCGCCCTCGGGGGCTCGAACCCCGGACAAATAGATTAAGAGTCTACTGCTCTACCAACTGAGCTAAGGGCGCATATCCTATTTTCTTTTACCGGATAACTTCCTGTATTACCGGCACGATTAATATCATACCTCATTCTTCGACAAAAGTCAACTATAAAATTCACTTTTTTTAAATTCACAACGTTTATACCATTCCAAAATTTTCTTCCAACCCATAGCGATCCTTGCGAAGCATTTTTGTTTCATAGGACGTAATTTTCTATGAAACAAAAAAGCACCGGCCCCACAGCTTTCTATCTGCAAAACCAGTACTTTAAAATGCGCCCTCGGGGGCTCGAACCCCGGACAAATAGATTAAGAGTCTACTGCTCTACCAACTGAGCTAAGGGCGCATGTCTATAATTGTTTGATGTCCTCATCAACAAGACGAATATTATTTTACATCTAATTTTTTTAAATGTCAACACTTATTTTCATGTTTTTTTAATTATTTTTATATTTTCTTCTTTTTTGTATATTTTCCCGGACGCTCTGCCTCTTTCAGGCTGGCTGCAGCAGGGAATTCCGGCGAAAACGCCTTTCCCTGCCGCAGTCCAGAATCCATGCTGCATTCCAAAAGGCTGCAGCCCTCCATTTTTCGGAATAACAGGCTTACGCCTCCTTCACCAGCTTTGCTACTGTATCCTTCGGCTGTACGCCAATCAGCTTGCCTGCCGGAAGTCCATTTTTAAATACCATCAGCGTGGGAATTGTCATAACCCCATACTTCATGGCAATCTCTTCATTGTCATCTACATTCAGCTTTCCAACATAGGCAATGCCGTCTAATTCGCCAGCCAGCTGCTCCACAACCGGAGCCATCATTTTACAAGGGCCACACCAGTCTGCATAAAAATCTACCAGCACCGGTTTATCTGCCTGCAGCACCTCGTTGTCAAAATTCGCAGTTGTAAATGTCTTTTCCATATTTTCTACTCCTTTCAGCCCCTTACCTGCACCGTCCCCGATTCAGAATCCTTTCCACCTCTCGGAAGCACCGGCACCAGTTTAAAATCTTCCGGTTTAAGGCTTCCTTATCACAGGTAGCGCTTTGCAGGCTGCGGGTTATCTTTGTTTTGAAGTCCATCTGCGGCTCCGGGAAATCCTTTTACTATCATTATATGCAGTTTAACGGCTGGCTATCAGCTTGCAGATAGGATTTCCCATGGCAGAAAACTTCATTTCATATTCTGTCATCACATTTCCCTCTGCCATAGGGCTGTGATGAAGATCCTCTGTAAATGCATCAATTCTCCAGCCTGCTTCCGGAATTGCCTCCAGGGAATAAGCGAACAGTCCCTGATTATCCGTTTTAAACTCTACAGTTCCATCTCCACAGAGAACCTGATCATACACCTTCATAAAATCCGGCGATGTCAGACGGCGTTTTGCATGGCGATCCTTTGGCCATGGATCAGAAAAGTTCAGATAGATCTTTTCTATCTCCCCTGGTTCAAAAATTTCTGCCAGCTCCTTTGCATCCACACACATAAAGAAAATATTTGGAAGCTCCAGCTCTGCCCGTTTCTGCAGCGCCCGCAGCAATACGCTGGAATACCGCTCGATCCCGATAAAATTCACCTGGGGATTTCTGGCAGCCATTTCCATAATAAAACGGCCTTTTCCCATGCCTACCTCAATGCGGATGGGATTGTGGTTGCCAAATAATTCATGAAACCGGCCGCGGTACTCTGCCGGCTGCTGAATCACATAGGGACTGGAAGCAATGGCTTCTTCTGCCCCGGGAATGTGACGTAATCTCATATCTGTGTTTCCTCCAAACCTGCTTTCATGCTGTGGTTTTATTCTACCAGACGAAAATATTCTTTGCAAGCAGAAAGAAAACTGAAGAACTTTCTCCCTATCACAAGTTAAAAATCCTTAAAATGTTACAATATCTTTAAAATTCAATAGTTTTTCATTTTTTGAGTGCGCAATTCTAACTAATGTAGTATAATATTCACAAAAGCACGACCGCTTATATAAAGAATCAAAAAAATGTGTTCCCACAGCACATTCCCATACAAAGGAGGTTCCCATGGCAAACAATACCAATACTAGCTGGGAGAGAATCCAGCAGGGTGTCAGTGATACAGAGCGGCTGATTGGTCAGAAGGAATACAACGCTTCTATGATCAAAGCTCGCCAGACTCTGGAATTTATGGTTAAGCTGCTTAGTGAACGGGCCGGACTGGATGATGGCTGCGATCTGAAAACCCAAATTGATCTGCTCTACCAAAACCGCTGGATCAGCAAGTCTGCCTGCGAGCACTACCATAAAATACGGATTATCGGCAATGCCGCCGTTCACGACGGCGATTCCAATGCATACAGTGCCAACCAGGCATATCATATGCTTTCTCAGGAAGTTTATGCTTTTACAGACAGTAAAAATGCCGGACGTACAACGGGACGTTCTTTCCAGCCATCGAAAGCTGCCCCTGCCTCTGGCCGTTACAGCTCCGGCTCTTCTCAGAACAACTCGGCTGCTCGTTACGGCTCCGGCCAGAGTTCTTCAACTGGACGCTATGGCTCTAGGCCCTCTCAGAGCCCTTCGGCTGGGCGCTACGGCTCCGCTTCCGCCCAGGGCGGCGCACAGATTTTATCCGGCGCCAGCTCCACTCAGGCGGGACGCTCTGCTTCCTCCCGAAGCACTCAGCCAGCCCGTTCTTCCCAGAATGCTCGCTCTTCGCAAAACAACAGGCGAAGCTCTTCTCCAAGCAGGCGGCGCACCCCACAGAAACGTCAGACCATTACTCTATACGATTTATTAAAGCTTCTGGTCCCTGTTCTCTGTATCATTCTCCTGTTTTTTGTTATCCGTCTGTTTAAACCAGGTGAAGATACAAAGGATACCACCGCAGCAACCACTCCTCCCGTAGAGTATATGACAGAGTCCACCTCTGCAGATGCAGTTCCTGACACTACTGCAGCAGACAACGCTGCTCCTGTATACAAAACCACCGACACTCTGAACGTCCGCTCCCAGCCCAATACCGACGGAGAGCGAATCGGCCAGCTGGCTGCCGGAACCACAGTCGAGTATATCAGGGCGCATGATGCCGAATGGGCAGTAATTCTTTACAACGGACAGGAAGCCTATGTTGCCAGCCAGTATCTGTCAGCAGAATAGGATTTGCTCCCCCCGCAGCTTAATAAGCTGCACAATTTCCTTCTGGGCCGCGGCCGTCATATTCCGGCGCCGCGGCCCCTTTATCTTTCTTCCAATTCTCCGCGGTCTTTCACCGTATTTTCTTTCCTTATACATAATGAATGAAAATGCCTTGTTAAAATTTTGTTTTTCTTTCGTTTTCACTATGGTAATTCAAAGAAAAACGAGTATGATGATACGTGTACTACATAATACCCTGTATAGGGACAGATCTATAGCGCTTCTTTTAGATAGAGAATGTCTCTCTGCAGGAAAACAATAATAAGACAAGGAGGATTGCGATGGACACTGTCATTAAGCAAATATCGGAAATTGAGTCCGCAGCCGCCGCTGTCATGGATGCGGCCAATGGGCGAAAAAAAGCCTTTGCCGAAGAAATGGCGGAAAAAACTGCTGCCTTTGACCGGGAACTGGATTCGGAAACCGAAGCCAAGCTGCAAAAAATTCGGGCAGAAATGGAAGTTGAAATGGATTCCAAGTTGTCAAAACAAAAATCCGATGCAAAGAAGGTATTGGCATGGATGGAAAAAAATTATGAAAACCATCACACAGAATATGTCATACAGCTGTTTCAGTCCATGATAAAGGAGTAGCTATGAGTCTGCTGACCTACAGTGGAATTACCACAAAAGTACGAGCCATGGAAAGCCGCCTTTTCACAGAAGAACAGTTTCGTGAAATGGCTGCCCTGGAGGACGTTCACAGCGCCGCCGATTATTTGAAGCAGCAGCCCGCCTATGCCGGTATATTTTCCGGTCTTGACGACTCCATGCTGCACAGGGGCAATATCGAGCGGCTTCTGACCCTTTCCCTCTACCGGGATTTTGCCAGCCTTTACCGGTTCGGCAGCCTGAAACAACGGCGTTTCCTGGATCTCTACTTCATGCATTACGAAATTGATATTATGAAACGGGCTCTGCGGCATGTGTACAGTAAACAGCCTGCAGAAATGGATTTATCCGAATTCCGGGAATTCTTTGAAAAGCATTCCTCGATTGATCTGGTTGCCCTTTCCCAGTCAGAAAGTCTGGAAGAATTTTTAAGCAGTCTGAAAGGTTCTATTTATTATGACCTGCTTGCCGGACTGGCGGAAAACGGAAAATGCAGCAGCTTTGACTATGAGCTTCAGCTTGATTTGTTCTACTTTAAATCTCTCTGGAAAATCAAAAATAAGATTTTATCGAAAAAAGAATTGAAAATTCTGGACGAGTGCTTTGGCTCTAAAATTGATCTGCTGAACATTCAGTGGATGTATCGATCCACTCAGTATTATCACCTTCCGGCAGCAGATATTTATTCTCTGCTGATTCCCATTCGTTACCGGCTGAAGCCGGAACAGATCAACCGGATGGCGGAGGCATCCACAAGAGAAGAATTTCTGGCAGCAGCCAGTCAGACCGTTTACGGAAATCTGGCCAATACCTTTCTTCAGAAAAATCCGGATGCCGATGGGCTCTACCGCCAAATCATGGCGCGGATTTACAGTACGGCAGGAAGAAAAAATCCCTATTCTATTGCTATTCTCAATTCCTATCTTTTCTTTAAGGAACGGGAAATGCACAGAATCATTACCATTCTGGAGGGAATCCGCTATGGGCTGAGCGCCAGCGAAATAGAAGGGCTTGCAGCAAAACAATAAGGAGGTTTTACCTGTGATTGAAAAAATGAAGTTTTTAAGCATCGCCGGTCCCAAGGACGATATTGACAGGGTTGTTGAGCAATATCTTTCCAAATATGAAATTCATCTGGAAAATGCCCTGTCTGAGTTAAAGACCGTCGCCAGCTTAAGACCCTACACGGAAACCAATCCGTACAAGGCTGAACTTCAGACGGCAGCCGGGCTTATGGAAAGCTATCACAGCCATCTGACTCAGACCTCTTCCAAAAAGCTTTCTCTGAAGGAAGCCGTGGAAACGGTTCACAGCCTGGACGGAAAATTGCAGACGCTGACAAAACAGAAGGAGGAGCTGGAAAAAGAAGCTGATGTTATCCGCAACTCCATCAACAATGTCATCCCGTTTGCCAATTTAAACTACAATTTAAAAGATATTCTTCACTTTAAGTATGTAAAATTCCGCTTCGGCAGAATGCCCCGGGATTATTACAACAAATTTATGACCTATATTTACAACACTATAGACACGGTGATTCATCCCTGTATGGAAGATGCCGATTACATCTGGGCCGTTTATTTTGTTCCCCAGGCCCTCTGCGACAAAATCGACGCCATCTATGCTTCCATGCACTTTGAGCGCTTCTTTTTGGCCGATGAATATGAAGGTACACCTGAGGTTGCCACCCACACCCTGGAAAGCCGCCTGTCCGACATCTGTGAAAGCATCCGCTCTGTGGAGCAGCAGATTGTCTCTGCCATTGATGAGCAGAAGGAGCAGCTGGCAGCTGCCTACGAAAAGCTCAGTACCTATTCCACCAACTTTGATGTAAGAAAGATGGCAGCCTGCACCAAGCAGGATAACCACACCTTCTACATTCTCTGCGGGTGGATGAGCCAGTCCGACGCAAACGCCTTTCAGCAGGAGGTGGAGCAGGATGAGGATACCTTCTGCTTCGTAGAGGATCAGCATGAAAATATTGTCAGCAAGCCACCGACTAAGCTGAAAAATCCAAAGCTCTTCAAGCCTTTCGAAATGTTTATTCGAATGTATGGTCTTCCCTCCTATGACGAAATCGATCCAACGATCATTCTGGGACTGACCTATTCCTTCCTTTTCGGATTCATGTTTGGAGATGTCGGACAGGGACTCTGCCTGATGATTGGCGGTTTTCTGTTATATCGGGCAAAGAAAATGAATCTGGCAGCGATTATTTCCTGCTGTGGCTTCTTTTCCACAATTTTTGGCTTCATGTTCGGCAGTTTATTTGGATTTGAAACCATTCTGGAACCATTGTGGCTCCATCCCAAAACAGCTATGACGAAGCTGCCCTTTATCGGCAATCTGAATACTGTATTTGTGGTTGCCGTAGCTATGGGTATGGGCATTGTGCTGATGACCATGATCATCAATGTTATTAACCGTCTCCGGTGCCACGACACAGAAAACGCCTGGTTTGATACCAACGGCGTTGCCGGAATCGTCTTTTACGGGGCCCTGGCCGCTACTGTGACCCTTTATATGACCGGTCACGCCCTGCCTGCCACTGCTGTTCTGGTGGTAATGTTTGTACTGCCTCTGGCTGTCATTTTCTTCAAGGAGCCTCTGGCCGCTCTGATAGAAAAGAAGGCGCAGGTTATGCCGAAAGAAAAGGGAATGTTTTTTGTTCAGGGATTTTTTGAACTGTTTGAGGTATGCTTAAGCTACTTCTCCAACACCCTGTCCTTTGTCCGTGTAGGCGCTTTCGCTGTCAGCCACGCCGCCATGATGGAGGTTGTTTTAATGCTGTCAGGCGCTGAAGCAGGCAATCCCAACTGGCTGATTGTCATTCTGGGCAACCTGTTTGTCTGCGGCATGGAGGGCCTGATTGTAGGAATTCAGGTTCTTCGTCTGGAATATTACGAGCTGTTCAGCCGTTTCTACAAGGGAACCGGACGGGAGTTCCGCCCCTACGGCAAAAAAGAACAGGCACAGTAACTGCACTTATTTATTTTACACATAGTAAAGGAGATTAAAATCATGACCTTATTAGCAAAAATTACATTAGCAGCCGCATTACTTTTAAGCATTGCCATTCCCTTTGGCGCCTTTGCCGCAGGGGAAAAAACAAAGGGACGCTATAAAACCGCTCTTGGCATCAACGCACTTCTGTTTGTAGGCACTCTGGTTACAGCCGGTACCCTGATGTTTACCGGAAATGCATTTGCAGCAGAAACTGCTTCCACTGCCTCTAATGCAGCCGGCTGGGGTTATCTGGCAGCCGCTCTTTCTACTGGAATGTCCTGTATCGGCGGCGGTATTGCCGTATCTGCAGCAGCTTCCGCAGCTCTGGGCGCTATCAGCGAGGACGGTTCCATTCTTGGTAAATCCCTCATCTTCGTAGGTCTTGCCGAAGGTGTTTGTCTGTACGGACTGATCATTTCCTTTATGATCCTTGGTAAACTGTAATTTATGAAAATGTATCTCATCAGCGACAACATCGACACCTGGACCGGCATGAAGCTGGCCGGGGTGGATGGCGCTGTTGTCCATGAAAAAGAAGAACTGAAGCAGGAGTTAGATAAGGTTCTGGCCGACAGGGACATCGGAATTGTTCTTCTGACGGAAAAATTCGGACGGGATTTCCCGGATCTGGTAAACGAAGTCCGGTTAAATCACCGTCAGCCGTTATTTGTAGAAATTCCCGATCGCCATGGCACCGGCCGCAAGCCGGATTTTATCACCTCCTATGTAAACGAAGCCATTGGGCTGAAGCTCTGATTATTGACAGAAAGCAGGTGACTGTTTTGACAACTGAGGAAAAATTACAGCATTTTCTGGATACCTGTATGGAGGATGCCAGAACCAGAAGTAACCGGATGCTGGATGAATATATGACCGCGCTGGAGCAGACCTTTGAGGAACACAAGGCCGATGCCCGCCGCCATGCAGACATGCTTCTGCGTCAGGAAACGGAAAAAAACCAGCGGGAAATCAACAAAAAGCTTTCCTTCGAGCAGATAGGAATTAAGCGCACATTGGGTATGAAACAGGAAGAGTTAAAAGATAAGCTCTTTGTGGAATTAAAAGATAAACTGGCTTCCTTTATGGAAACTCCAGATTATCAAAAGCTTTTGGAAAAACAGATTCAGGCAGCTGTAGAGTTTGCAGACGGCGCTCCCATTACGATTTATCTGGATCCGGCTGACAGCGACAAGCTGAACCGTCTGGCCCTTCACCACGGAGCAGCTGATATCCAGATCAGTGAATATTCCTTTTCCGGCGGCTGCCGGGCAGTAATTCCCAGCCGTCATATTCTGATTGACAATTCATTCCGGACCAAGCTGGAAGAGGCCCGGGAAAACTTTCATTTTGATTTAAGTCTTGCGGAGGGAGGTACGGTTCATGACTAAGACCGGTGTTATCTACGGAATCAACGGCCCCATTGTCTATTTGAAGGGCGATCCCGGATTTACCATGAATGAAATGGTCTATGTCGGCAAAGAAAACCTGGTAGGTGAGGTAATCGGCCTGACCTCCAAGGGTACTACCATTCAGGTTTATGAGGAGACTACAGGAATCAAGCCGGGAGAGATCGTGACCGGAACCGGTGCGCCGGTATCTGTTACCCTGGCCCCTGGTATCCTGACCAACATTTTTGACGGCATCGAGCGTCCTTTAAGTGAAATTGCAAAAACAGGCGGCGCTTACATTAACCGCGGCGTCAGCGTAGATTCCCTGGATACAGAGAAAAAATGGCAGGCTCACATGACAGTCAAAAAAGGCGACCTTGTATACGGCGGCACCATCATTGCCGAGGTACCAGAAACTCCCGCCATTGTACACAAGGTAATGGTTCCTCCGGACAAGGAGGGCTATGTACTGGATGTAGTTTCTGACGGGGAATATACAATCAACGAGCCTCTGGTTACCATTCAGGAACCGGACGGTACAGAGACAAAGCTTACTATGACTCAAAAATGGCCCATCCGTGTGGCCCGTCCCACCAGCCGGCGTTTTCCAGCTTCCCAGCCGTTGATTACCGGACAGAGAATCCTGGATACCCTGTTCCCCCTGGCAAAGGGCGGTACCGCTGCTATTCCCGGCGGCTTCGGTACAGGAAAAACCATGACCCAGCACCAGATTGCCAAGTGGTCTGATGCAAATATCATTATCTACATCGGCTGCGGCGAGCGAGGCAATGAGATGACTCAGGTTCTGGAAGAATTCTCAGAGCTGATCGACCCGAAAACAGGACGGCCTCTGATGGATCGAACCACCCTGATTGCCAATACCTCCAATATGCCGGTAGCTGCCCGTGAAGCCAGTCTGTATGCTGGTCTGACCCTGGCTGAGTATTACCGGGACATGGGTTACCATGTTGCCATTATGGCTGACTCCACCTCCCGATGGGCAGAGGCCCTCCGTGAGCTTTCCGGACGTCTGGAGGAAATGCCTGCTGAGGAAGGCTTCCCGGCTTACCTGGCCTCCAAGCTTTCCGCTTTCTATGAGAGAGCCGGAATGATGCAGAACTTAAACGGAACCGAGGGCAGCGTTACTATCATCGGCGCCGTATCTCCCCAGGGCGGAGACTTCTCCGAGCCTGTAACCCAGAACACCAAGCGTTTTGTCCGCTGCTTCTGGGGTCTGGACAAGAGCCTGGCTTATGCCAGACATTTCCCGGCTATTTCCTGGCTTACCAGTTATTCAGAGTATTTAAACGATCTGGGGCCCTGGTACACTGAGCATGTGGATAAAAAGTTTGTGGATTACCGCAACCGGATTGTCTATCTTCTTTCCCAGGAAAGCAGCCTGATGGAAATTGTAAAGCTGATCGGCGGAGACGTACTTCCAGATGACCAGAAACTGATTCTGGAAATTGCAAAAGTGATCCGTGTCGGCTTCCTTCAGCAGAATGCCTTCCACAAAGATGATACCTGCGTCCCTATGGAAAAGCAGTTTAAAATGATGGAAGTGATTCTGTACCTGTACAAGAAATCACGTTCTCTGATTTCCATGGGAATGCCCATGTCTGTATTAAAGGAGAATCCGATTTTCGATAAAGTCATTGCCATCAAATATGATGTTCCCAATGACAATCTGGCTATGCTGGATGATTATAAAAAACAGATTGACGCCTTCTACGATGATGTCGTAGAGAGGAATGCGTAAGGAGGGGTTAGAAATGGCAATTGAATATTTAGGTTTAAGTGCAATTAACGGCCCCATGGTAGTGCTGGAAGGCGTTTCCGGCGCCGCCTACGATGAAATTGTGGAAATGGTCGTAGACGGAAACAAAAAGAAGCTGGGCCGTGTCATTGAGGTTTATGAGGACAAGGCCATCATTCAGGTATTTGAAGGCACAGAGGGACTGGGACTGCGCAATGTTCACACCCGCCTGACCGGACATCCTATGGTTCTGGGCGTTTCCGAGGATATGCTGGGCCGCACCATGAACGGAATCGGCGTTCCCATTGACGGACTGGGTGAAATTGTTCCGGAGAAAATGCTGGATGTAAATGGCCAGCCCTTAAACCCGGTTACGCGGGAATATCCCAGAAACTATATCCGGACCGGTATCTCTGCGATTGACGGACTGATGACTCTGATCCGGGGACAGAAGCTTCCGATTTTCTCCGGAAACGGTCTGCCCCATGATCAGCTGGCTGCCCAGATTGTGCAGCAGGCTTCTCTGGGCGATGACTCTGACGAGGAATTTGCCATTGTCTTTGCCGCCATGGGTGTTAAGCATGATGTGGCGGATTTCTTCCGCCGGACCTTTGAGGAAAGCGGTGTTTCCTCCCATGTAGCCATGTTTTTAAACCTGGCCAACGACCCGGTGGTAGAGCGTCTGATTACTCCCAAGGTTGCCCTGACCCTGGCTGAATATCTGGCCTTTGAAAAGAATATGCACATTCTGGTAATCCTGACGGATATGACCTCCTTTGCCGAAGCCATGCGTGAGGTTTCCTCCTCCAAGGGAGAGATTCCTTCCCGAAAGGGCTTCCCCGGATATCTCTACAGTGAGCTGGCCGCTCTGTACGAGCGTGCCGGAATTGTAAAGGGCATCAACGGCTCTGTCACCCAGATCCCCATTCTGACCATGCCCAATGATGATATTACCCATCCTATTCCGGACCTGACCGGTTACATTACAGAAGGACAGATTGTTCTGGATCGCTCCTTAAATGGACAGTCCATCTATCCGCCCATTAACGTACTGCCCAGCCTGTCCCGTCTGATGAAGGACGGTATCGGCGAGGGCTTTACCAGAGCCGATCATCAGGCTGTAGCCAACCAGCTCTTTTCCTGCTACGCCAAGGTAGGCGATGCCCGTGCTCTGGCTTCCGTTATCGGTGAGGATGAGCTGTCGCCTCTGGATAAAAAATACCTTGTTTTCGGAAAAGCCTTTGAGGAACAGTTTGTGGGACAGGATCCCCATGACAACCGGAATATTATCAAAACTCTGGATATTGGCTGGAAGCTTTTAGGCCTCCTTCCCAGAGAAGAGCTTGACCGGATTGACACCAAGATTCTGGATCAGTATTATCAGCCGGCTTCCCCGGAGGAACAGGACGGTTCTTCCGATGTCCGGTAAGCAGGAGGGATCGCCATGAATCCGAATACATTTCCAACAAAAGGAAATCTGATTCTTGCAAAAAATTCCCTGGCTCTTGCCAGCCAGGGATATGAACTGATGGACAAGAAGAGAAATATTCTTCTGCGGGAGCTGATGGGCTTAATCGATCAGGCAAAGGACATCCAGTCTGAGATCGACTCTACCTTCCGCGAAGCCTATCAGGCTCTTCAGAAGGCCAATATTGAACTGGGAATTCATTATGTGCAGGATATTGCGGCCTCTGTTCCCTTAGAACAGTCTATCCGCATCAAAACCCGCAGTATTATGGGCACTGAAATTCCCCTGGTTCAGTCCCAGTCTGACTGGCCCAATCTGACCTATGCCTTTTACAGTTCATCGGAGGCTCTGGATCGGGCCCGGATGAATTTTGAAAAGGTAAAGGAACTGACTATCAAGCTGTCTATGGTAGAAAATTCCGCCTACCGGCTTGCCAGCAGTATCCGCAAAACCCAGAAACGGGCCAATGCTCTGAAAAACATTACCATTCCGACCTATCAGAATCTTGTCACTACCATCAGCAATGCGCTGGAGGAAAAGGACAGAGAGGAATTTACCAGACTGAAGGTCATTAAAAGAAGCAAGTCTTCAGATAATTAAAAATGAGGGCGAAGCCCAATCAATTCACGGTTGATTGGGCTTCGCCCTCAGATTTTATCCTGCATTGAACACATACTTATCCAGACGTTCAAAAGCTTCTTTAACACGAGAAAGAGGCAGAGCCAGATTCATACGCAGATGGAAGGGACCATGGAACATCCGTCCATCCTGAACCGCTACTCCCACCTTCCAGGCCGCCTGCTCAACCTCATCAATGGTCTTGCCATGAGCTTCACACCACCTGGTACAATCGATAAACAGCATATAGGTTCCCTCCGGCCTGCTGACCTCCAGTCCCTCAAAATGCTCTTTGATATAATTACAGGCATAGTCTACATTTTCTGCCAGCACCTGACGAAGCTCATCAACCCACTCATATCCTTCTGGCTGGTAAGCCCCCAGCAGCGCATGCATGGAAAGCACGTTCATGCTGTTGTAATGACTCAAAGAAGACTCCTTCTCCACACGCTCTCGAATCCACGGATTATAAATAATATGATAGCTTCCTACCAGACCTGCCAGATTGAAGGTCTTTGAAGGCGCATACACAGCGACAGTACGGCTGCGGGCATCCTCACTGACCGACTGAGTTGGAATATGTCTATGTCCGTCCAGAATCAAGTCAGACCAGATCTCGTCAGAAACAACGTAAACATCGTGCTTCTGATACAGTTCCATTGCCCGTTCCAGTTCCCATCTCTCCCATACACGGCCGCATGGATTATGAGGGCTACACAAAATTGCCGCATGGATTCTGTTCTCAACAATCTTTTTCTCCATGTCCGCATAGTCCATGCGCCATACGCCGTTTTCATCCTGAACCAGCGGGCTGTGAACAATGTTGTAGCCGTTATTTTTGAGAGATTTGGTAAAACCAATATAGGTCGGCTGATGAACCAACACATTGTCGCCTCTGGAACAGAATACATTCAGAGCGCTGATAACGCCTCCTAACACGCCATTTTCATAGCCAATATGCTCCGGTCTCAGGCCGGTTACTCCATTTCGTTTCTCCTGCCATTGAATAATTGCATCAAAATATTCGTCTGTCGGATCAAAATATCCGTATGCCGGATGCTCTGCCCTCCTGATAATTGCCTCTGGAACCGTCGGTACAGTCGGGAAATTCATATCTGCTACCCACATGGGGATTACATCAAAGCCTTCCTCCGGCTTTTCCGGTGCAAATCCATCTCTTGTTCCCAGCCCGTCCACTGCGATTGCATCTTTTCCGTGGCGATCCATAATTGATGTAAAATCGTACTTCATCCTCGCGTCCTCCTCATATGTCTATATGATAAATGTCCCTTTTGCAGCTGTCAACAGATAGGAGAGGGGACCACTTCTCCCGCAGCTATTTTTCATAGCGCCCGCGGCAGATTCCACTTATAATGGCGGGCCAGAACTCGGATCACCACCACCAGGGATGCACTGAGAATCAGATCCCATTCGCTTTCCAGAACCTTCTGCAAAAGCATATAGCTGACCGCCCCTGCCAGAGACGCGCAGGCATACACATGGCGGCGCAGCACAGCCGGAGTTTCTCCCGCCATAATATCACGGAGAACGCCTCCGCCCACACCGGTAATCACTCCCAGGAAAATCATCAAGAAGTTATATTCCCCAAAGCCTGCCGTAATTGCTGTATCAATTCCCACTACCGTAAAAGCTCCCAGGCCAACAGCATCCAGAATATTCATAACCCGCTCATACCAGAGAGAGCTTAACGCCTCTATGGTAATACGGCGGCACTTAATAATCAGAAACAGGCAAAGGACAGCAACAAACGCGGCCATCACATAAACCGGATTCGTAAACAGAGCCGGCGGATGAATCCCTATCAGAATATCGCGGATCATGCCTCCCCCTACTGCTGTTGTCACACCCAGCACAATAATTCCAAGCAAATCCAGATTTTTCTTAATTGCCACCATTGCTCCGGAACAGGCAAAGGCCACAGTTCCGATAATCTCAACAATAAAAAATACTGTAATTGTTTCCATCTCATACTCTCCTGATGTATTAATTTCCCATCTCTCTGTTCAATATATAGTTCCCTTTCTGAAAAGTCAACCCGGCTTTTGCCGATATTGTTCGTTTTTCTTCATGGATCCTTAAGGTCCCCTGCCGCCGTTTTGGTAGACGATGATTAAAAAATATAGTATACTTGGAATGAAAATTAGGAAAGGAATACTTGCTCATGAAGCTTTTCCACAATCTGCTGGGACTGATCTTTTCCTTTGCTCTCATGGCGGTTCTTCTGATTACCTCCATTGAGGCAGTTACCTACTGGACTCCTGGCTATTATGAGAAAGAATACACAAAATATCAGGTTTTAGAAGCTGTTGACATGGAAATGGACGATCTGCTGGAGGTTACCGATGAAATGATGGCCTACCTGCGGGGAGACCGAAAGGATCTCCATGTTCCCACGATTGTAGCTGGCCAGCCCCGGGAATTTTTCAATGAACGGGAAATTGCCCATATGGAAGACGTTCGGGGACTTTTTCTTGCGGCCATTACCATCCGCCGCATCTGTTTTCTGGTTATGGCCGCCTGTGCAGCTCTTCTGATTGTTCTGAAGGCAGAGACAAAGCGGATTCTGCCGCGGATGATCTGTGGAGGTACCGTTCTTTTTTTTACCATCCTGGCGCTGTTGGCAGGCATCATATCCACAGATTTCAGTAAATATTTTATTATTTTCCACAAAATCTTCTTCACCAATGACCTGTGGATTCTGGATCCCGCTACAGATTTGTTGATAAACATTGTTCCGGAGCCGTTTTTTGTGGATACTGCAGTACGGATTGCCGTAACTTACGGAATTTCCGTCATTGCCGTTTTTTCTGCCTGCGTTATTTGGCTGAAAAAACAGAAAAAACAAAAATAAGAAAGAAAAACCTGTTTTCACCAAGGAGGTGCTGTTATGACCCATTTGTTTGACCCGATTACCATTGGCAATACTACCTTAAAGAACAGAATTGTTTTTGCCCCCTCCAGTTTTGGCCCCGGCGGTGCAGAGTGGTACGAAGCTCTGGCGAAAGGCGGCTGCGGCATGATTGTTGCAGCAGATCTGTCCGTAGTCCCCTCTATGTTTGGGGGAATTGCTCTGGACAGCGACGCCTCAGCTGCACCTCTCCGAAAGGCCATAGAAATCTGTCACCAGTATGGCTGCAAAATTTCCGCCCAGCTGTTTCATCCCGAGTATGACGTTATAAAAATCCGAGAGCTCTATCGCCTGGAAGGGCGGACAAACCCGCAGAAGGTACGGGCCGAGCTGGCTCTCAGCACTAAGACCTTCTGTGATACGGTTTCCCCGGAACATATTCAGGATATCCTCGCTGCCTACGAGGCTGCTGCCCGTCGGGCAGCGGACCTGGGCTTTGATATGATTCAGATTCACGGCGATCGGCTGACCGGAAGCTTTACCTCCCCCAATTTCAATCACCGGACTGATGAATGGGGCGCCTGGGATCGGTTTGCCCTGGAAGCAGTCCGGGCTGTGCGGCGCGGCGCTCCGGCGCTTCCGCTGGACTACAAGCTGACTGTCCGCACTGAGGATCCGGCTTATGGGCGCGGCGGAATATCCATGGCCCAGGTGCCTGAATTTGTCCGCAGCCTGGAGGAAGCATCCATTGACTGCTTCCATGTTTCTCTGGCTAATCATACAGTCACCGAGGATACCATTCCCCCGGCAAAGCATCCGTATTTCCAGGGCGAAGCCTGCTTTTCCTTCCTTGCCCGTCTGGTTAAAAAGCACACCGAAAAGCCGGTCTGCTGTGTTGGAAAAATCCAGTCCCCGGAAACTGCCGAGGCCCTCTGCGAGGAAGGAATTGAGCTGATTGGCATGTGCCGTCAGCTGATTGCAGATCCTCAGTGGCCGGAAAAGGTCCGCACCGGCCGCGCCGGAGAGATTACCCGCTGCCTCTATTGCAACAAAAAATGTGTAGGGGCTTTAAAAACCGGACAGACAGTGGGATGTGTCCTTCATTCCTGATAGAATCGCTGCTGTCTCCGGTTTGTCTTATGGAGAATAACGATGAAACGATTTACAGCCTTTTTTCTGAGTCTGGTCCTTCTGTGCAGTTCCTTCTGCAGCACAGCCTTTGCCGCGGCAGAATGGCCGGACAATATTTCCATTTCCGCAGAGGGCGGAATTGTTATGGACGCCGGCTCCGGCGCTGTCCTCTACGGGAAAAATATCCATACCGCCTATTTTCCCGCCAGTATTACGAAAATACTGACTGCGCTGATTGTGATTGAAAACTGCGATATGGACGATATTGTAACCTTTTCCCGCAATGCGGTTCACAATGTAGAGCCGGGAAGCACCAGCGCCGGTATGGATGTGGGCGATCAGCTGACTGTCCGTGACTGTCTGTATGCCCTGGTTCTCCGCTCTGCCAATGAAGTGGCCAATGCCCTGGCAGAGCACACTGCCGGTTCCATAGAAGCCTTTGCTGATATGATGAATGAACGTGCCGCCTCCTTAGGCTGCACAGATTCCCATTTCTGTAACCCCAGCGGACTAAATAACCCAAATCACTATACATCGGCCTATGACATGGCTCTGATTGCTCAGGCCGCCTTTCAGAATGAGGCCTTTGTCACCATTGATTCCACATTGTACTATGATCTTCCGCCCACCAAGCGGAATCCTGACGGCTTTCGTATTTATCCGGGACACCGGATGATGAAAAAAAATGCGCCTCAGTATTATCCCGGAATCATTGGCGGGAAAACTGGCTACACCTCTCTGGCAGGAAATACTCTGGTCACCTGCGCGGAAAAAAACAACACTCGCCTGATTGCTGTTGTTTTAAATGGACATCAGACTCACTATACAGATACCAAGGCACTGCTGGATTTTGGATTTTCCAGCTTTCAGTCTCTGAAAGCCGCAGAAATAGATACTGCCCATTCATCCGTGGCTAATGATATGACGATTGCCGGACTGCCTACTACGGATCTGTCCGTACTCTCTATTCAGAAAGACTGCCGGATTTCCCTTCCGAAGCTTGCCGATCCGGCTGATATTACCTCCTCCATCTCCTACGAGCTTCCTCCTGCAGCGCCTCAGGATGCAGTAGCACAGATTTCCTACGAATACGGAGGACACGCCGTTGGCGCCGCCTATCTAATCCGCCAGGAGCCGGATACTGCTGCACGGGAAGCTGATATCGCCATGGCAAGAGCCATGACCTTTGATGAAACTGCCGCCCTTTCTCCAACAGGCGAAGACAACGCTCCGGCAGCTCTTTCTGGAGATCTTCCCGTATCTTCCGAAGAAGAGGAATCCGGCAGTACCGAACCGCCGGACACTCCCGCTTTCCAGCTGTACATTCCTCAGGGCATGAAAACCGGGCTGATTCTGTTTGTCGTTCTGGGAATTGTGGGCGGAGGACTTCTTGTTCTGAAATTCCATATTGAAAAACAGGAAGCCGTTGAACGGGCCACCCGCTATCAGCGCCGTCAGAAACGCCTGGAGGATATTGGCATGTCCACTGCAGAATTTGATCTTCTCATGGAAAAAAAGCGGACTGATTCAGCTCTGAAACAAAGTCAGCCAAAGAAAAGACCACGAAATCATCCGTCCTTTCTGGACAGAAAAAATTAAAAGAAAGAGGAATTCCAAACCTGTTACTGATTCGGAATTCCTCTTTCTTTTTTTGCTTTTTTACCTTTTTTCTTTCTTGTTTTATTGGCCGCCGCCTCCTGGCGCTGACGCTGACGCTTTGCCCTGCTGCGCTCAGCCCGCTTCTTTTTCAGCTCCTCTTTTTTATTGATAACAAAGGCTGCGCCTTCCTCATCTGTCAGCTTCAGAGTCTTTACTACAAACACCCGATCCCTGTCTGCCTTTTTGATGCGGATTTTTCCTTTCAAATATCCATGCTCCGGACAGACTGCCAGAGAAAAATACATTTTCTGGTTGGCCGTAAACCACCGGATCTTTTTTCGCAGGCTTTTGCCGCAGAGATAACATTTCGTGGAGGTGACTCCCCGATCCTTCATGGCATCCTCACGGGACTCAAACACACGGGACACATATTTGGAATAGCCGGGAAATGTTACCTGGATCTCCTCTTTTTTGTTTCCCGGAAGCCGGTAATAATCAACCGACTGAAAAGGAAGGAGAGCTTCTGCCCCTGTTTTTTCCACCAGACAGGCCAGAACCCGACCGGTGTAATAGGCATCATCCAAAGCCCTGTGAAACGGCCGTTTCTCTAAAAGCCCCTCCTGTTCCACTGCCGCATCCAGAGACAGTCTAGCTCCCTCTGCTGTAAATAGTCCGTACAGCTTCTGCACATCATAATAAAACAAAGGGAAGGGAAAGGGAGCTTCCATTCCGTAATATGCCATATTTCTCTGCAGCTCTGTCAGATCCATGGAACCCCAGGTACCATATACCGGCTCTTCACCGCACCAGCAGAGAAACTGTCTGGCTGCCTCGGGAAAATCCATCCCCCGGGCCTTCAGCTCCTCCATATTCATATGAGTCACTTCTGATATCATATGATGCATCTGGCCATAGACCTGAGGCCGAATCAGTCGGTGAAACTCATCCACCATCTGAAAATTCTCATCCAGCTTTACTGCACCAATCTCAATAATCTCAAAAGGGAAATCTGCTACCGAATCCTCCCGTCCCCGGGGACTCTGATTCCACTCTAAATCAAATATAATATAATTCTTCATAATGGACGATTATATCATAAAGAAATGATTTTGCATAGGCAGTCCTCAATGGCTTTCGGATCTCCCTGAACCGTACCCTGAACCATTGGTCCCTTGCCGCCTCCTCTTCCTTCAAAATGGCTGTAAAACTCCTTTAAAACCTGCTTTAAATCTATGGAATTGCTTCCCAGAGTAAACTGGTATCCGCCCTCTTCCTTTCCCAGGAAAATCCCGCAGACGCCGCTGCATTTTTCTTTTCCTGCATCTACAAAACGGCGGACCGCATTCTTGTCCAGATCCTCTTCAAATACAAAATAGTTGACGGTTCCTTCCGGAAGATCCTCCAGCTTTTTCTCCAGATACCGGGTCTGCATCTGAATTGCCCTTCCCTTCCAGAGAAGCGCCTCCTCCCGGAGACGTTCAACCGCTTCCGCCGCCTCATAGGGCTTTGCAGACAAAAGCCGGGAAATCTCCCGCACATTGTCCTCCTTCATCCGGTAATCCTCCAGAGACCGGAAACCGCATACCATTGTCACACGGGTTCCGCCCTTGTAATTGACTGCATCCACCAGCTTAATCAGGCCAATTTCACCGGTTCGGGATACGTGGGGTGCACAGCAGGCGCATACATCGTATCCAGGTACCGTCACAATCCGCACCTGTCCGGCCAGTTCTTTTTTACTCCTGTACTCCAGAGCCGCCAGCTCTTCCCTAGTGGGATACTCCACCCGGATCTCCAGATTGGCAGCCACAGCCTCATTGGCCTCTGTCTCAATGCGGCGCAGCTGCCCCGGCTCAAAAGTTCCGTTAAAATCCAGAGTCACCGCTTCATTGCCCAGATGAAAGCCCACATTGTCATATCCAAAATACCGGTGCACCAGACCAGATACAATATGCTCGCCGGAGTGCTGCTGCATTCTGGAAAATCTTTCCTTGTAGTCGATTTCGCCATGTACCGTTTGTCCCGGCATCAGAGGCTTCTTCATCATATGAATCACCTCACCCTCCCGCTCCTTTACATCCTCTACGGGAATACCGTCAATTACACCGGGATCCGCATACTGGCCTCCGCCCTCCGGAAAAAATACCGTCCGGTCCAGAATCACCTCATACCATTCCTTTTTTTCATTCCACTGACAGGATACCACCTGAGCCTCAAATTCTTTTCTGTGGCTGTCCTGATAATATAATTTCTCTGTCATAATCTTTTCTCCATATCTCGCCATGCCTCTGCTTCTGCAGAATCGCTTCTTTCTATTGTAGCAGGCAGGAGCCGTTCCGTCCAGACCTATCCCTTAACGGTTATCCTGCCCTCCCTTACGCTTCCTGATGCCTCCGACATAAATCTCCAGATTTTTATGGCTCTTGCGGTATCCGGAAGGCGTCATTCCCGTCACAGCTTTAAACACCCGGTTAAAATGCGTCAGATTAGAAAACCCCATTTCTCTGCTGATCTCCGTAATACTCTTATCTGTCTCCATAATCCTTCTCTGAGCATTCATGATTCTGGTAACATTCACATACTGAATCACCGTACTGTTGGTATATGCCTTAAATTCCCGGCAGAGATAATAGCTGCTCACATAAAAGCGTTCCGCCAGACTTTCCAGAGTAATATTCTCATCAAAATGGCGGTGAATATAATGCATTACCTGCCCCATTCTTGTTTTCTGCTCTGTTTTTACCGGTTCCGCCACCCGCTTTTGACGGGCCAACAGATACAGAAGAAGATTCAAAAGAGAGTGCTGACATTCTCTTTTGAAATCCGCTTCCTCCTCCTGTTCCCGCAAAAGCTCTCCGAGAATTCGGTGTATCATCTGGCTGTCTCTGAGCCCCATACTGTACATGCCGTTGGCCTGATCCAGCAACGAGGCCAGCTCCGGTACATCCACGTCCTCCCTGCGAAAATACAGCACAATTCTCCGGAAAGGCATATCCTTTTTTCCATAAGAATAATGCATAATGTAGGGAGAAAACAACATCAGCTCCCCCGGCTTAAGCACATAGAGCTCATCCTGAAGACGCTGATACCTCTCTCCTTTTTCCAGATAATACAGCTCATAATAATTGTGATAATGGGGCTGGGTCATATTGTCATTGACCCCTGCAATCCGCTCACAGGCAATCTCCGCCCCCTGCGCCATCATAATTCCCGCCTGATCAATCATAGCCCTTTCTCCTCAGCAGTATCTGCATAAAAACACTGTTAAAATTTGTAATTTCTGTCAATGCAAAAGCAAGATATGTAAAATATTATACTATTCTACGCAAAATCTGTCTAGTTTTGATGCTTTCAATTTCTTATAATACAGGCACATCGACTTCAAAAGATTTACCAAGGAGGTTTACAAAATGAAAGTTTGCACTACTGCATTTGCCGTAACAAAACAGGGCTCCGGCTTTTCCATCGCAACCAACTGTGTGGAAATCCGCCTGCTGTTTCTGACAGATTCCATTCTGCGGATCCGGGCCGGTTTTGAAGGAGATTTTGCAGAAGAATCCTACAGTCTTGTTATGACTGCATGGGAAGATCGCATGGATGGTTTTCTGAAAAATTACAGAAAGCGGATCCAGCCTGCTGACGCAATTCTGGAGGACGGAGAAGAAAAAGCAGTCATCCGCGGAAAAGAACTGACCGTAGTTATCGAAAAATCCCCATTCCGCATCTGCGTATATGATCAGGACAATACTCTGCTTCATGCCGATATTGTGGATCTGGCCTACCAGGAAGACTCCAACCGCCGCCGTATTCATACCAGCGAAATCACCCCCCAGGACTGCTTCTATGGATTTGGCGAAAAAAGCGGTGACTTCAATAAAGCGCAAAAATTCATGGGCATGAGCCCCAAGGACGCTATGGGCTACAACCCGAAGGAAACCGACTCCCTTTACAAGCACATTCCCTTTTATATTAAACTGAACCGGGATACCAGAAAGGCTGTCGGCTATTTTTACCACAATACCTGCGAATGCGATTTTGACATGGGACGTGAAAAAAGCAATTACTGGAAAATGCACAGCCGCTACCGTACAGACGGCGGTGACATTGATCTCTTTTTAATCGCCGGTCCCTCTGTCCGTCAGGTTGTGGAACGCTATACCGACCTGACCGGAAAATCCGCTCTGCTCCCCCGCTATGCCCTGGGTTATCTTGGTTCCTCCATGTACTACCCGGAACTGGAAAAGGACTGTGATGACGCTATCACAGAATTCATTGATACAACCAGAGAAGAGGGCATTCCCGTAGATGGATTCCAGCTTTCCTCCGGATACTGTACTGTAGAAACGGACAAAGGCGTAAAACGCTGTGTATTTACCTGGAATAAAAAAAGATTTAAGGATCCTAAGGATTTCTTCCATCAGATGAAGATCCGGGGTGTTACCGTAACCCCCAACATAAAACCCGGTATTCTTCTGATTCACCCCATGCTGGAAGAAATGAAGAAGAAAAACATGTTTGTCAAGTCCAGCACCAGTGAAGAACCAGGCGTAGGAACCTGGTGGGGCGGACAGGGTGTGTTTGTGGATTTTACCAAAGAATCTGCCCGCGAAGACTGGAAGTCTCTGCTGAAGGAAAATGTGCTGGATTACGGAACCTGCTCTATCTGGAATGATAACTGTGAATATGACAGTATGGTAGATAAGGACTGCCGCTGTGATTTCGAGGGCAAGGGAGGCACCATCGGACAGCTGAAATCCGTTATGTCCAATATTATGTGCCACGTTACAGACGAAGCCATTCACGAGACCTTTGAAAATACCAGACCCTATATTGTCTGCCGTTCCGGCCACTGCGGAATCCAGCGGTATGCCCAGACCTGGGCAGGCGATAACCTGACCTGCTGGGATTCCCTGAAATACAACATTGCCACTATTCTTGGCATGGGTCTGTCCGGCGTAGCCAGTCAGGGCTGCGACATCGGCGGCTTTTACGGTCCGGCTCCGGAAGGCGAGCTCTTCCTGCGCTGGGTTCAGAACGGAATTTTCCAGCCCCGCTTCTCCATCCACTCTACCAATACGGACAACACCGTAACAGAGCCCTGGATGTATAGTGATTACAAAGATGAGATCCGCCGCGCCATTGAATTCCGTTATCAGTTAAGCCCCTATCTGTATTCTCTGACAGACCGGGCCCACAGAATCGGACTTCCCATTATGGAAGCCATGTGCAGCGCATTCCAGAATGATCCTAACTGCTATGATGAAGGCGTTGACTTTATGCTGGGAGATTCCCTCCTGGTTGCAAACGTAGTAGAAAAAGGCGCGTCTTCCAGAAGCATCTATCTTCCGGAGGGCAATACCTTTTACGATTTTTATACCAGAACCCCCTATGAAGGCGGACAGACTATCGAAATTCCTGTTACCTTAAGCAGCATTCCTCTCTTTGTAAAAAGCGGAGCCATCCTGCCCATGGCAACGAATCCCATGACCAATCTTGCCACTCAGCAGGCCACCGGTCTGACCATTCTCTGCGCGGCAGATAAGGACGGCGAATTTGAGCTTTACGAGGATGACGGTGTTTCCATGGATTACGAACAGGGCGGCTGTCTGAGAACTCATATTTCCATGAAAACCGGCGAAAGAACCTGTCTGGACTTTACGCAGGAAGGACATTATGAGACAGCTGTGGAAACCATGGCCATTGACATGATTCACAGAGAAAAAGCGCCCTACTGGGTAACCCTTGACGGCAAAGAGCTTCCTCATTTCCTTCACAGAAGAAAATTTGAAGAGGCAGAATGCGGATGGTACTACAGCCAGCGGCTGAAATCCGTTCAGATCAAATACAAAAACCCGAAAAAGGATTACCGTCTTCTGGTTTCCTTTGAACAGTTTGATTTAATTGGAATGTAAGGGGGTACTTGTTTTATGAAAAAATTAGCAGCATTTGCACTGACACTGAGCCTTGCAGCAGCTTCCCTCACAGGCTGCGCCTCTGGCGGAGCCGCCACAAGCGCCCAGGCAACCGCAGAAAATCCCATGGTTCTGACTCTGGCTCACGGCCTAAGTGAAACCCATACCGTACATATTGCCATGACCGAGTTTGCAGAAAAAGTAGAAGAAGGCACAGACGGAAGAATCCAGATTCGGATTCTTCCCAACGGCCAGCTGGGATCTGAAAATGAAAATATGGAGCAGCTTATGGCTGGCGTTATTTCCATGACTAAGGTATCTGCCCCTGGTCTGGCTACCTACAACGAGGCCTATCACACCTTTGGCCTTCCCTATATTTTTGACGATACGGAAAATTTCTATCATGTCATGGATTCCCAGCCCATGCGTGACTTTTTCCTGTCCACTGCCGATGACGGCTTTGTTACTCTGACCTACTACACCTCCGGCGCCCGTTCTTTTTATACTATTAATAAGCCAATCCGGACTCCGGAGGATTTAAAGGGATTAAAAATCCGTGTTCAGGATATGAAATCCCAGACTGATATGTTAAAGGCTCTGGGCGGCATTCCTGTTGCCATGTCCTACGGAGATGTTTATACCTCTCTTCAGACAGGAATTATTGACGGAACTGAAAATAATGAAACTGCCCTGACTACAGGAAAGCACGGCGAAATCTGCAAGGTGTATTCTACCGATCAGCATGCCATGATTCCTGATGTTCTGGTTATGAGCGCCAAAACATGGACTTCCATCAGCCCTGAGGATCAGAAGGTCATTCTGGATGCAGCCTATGCATCCACAGAAAGCCACAAGATCGCCTGGGATGCAGCCATTGAGGAAGCCATTCAGGAAGCATCCACTCAGATGAATGTGGAATTTGTCAATGATGTAGATAAAGACGCTTTCCGAAATGCAACAAGCGGCATGGTAAATGAATACTGCCAGGAATATCCGGGTGTTCAGAACCTGATCGATATTATCAATTCCGTTAAATAAAGGGGGAGGATTTCCATGAAAGAACTGTTAACTACTGTAAAAAAATTCATGATAAAGCTTCTTGCCGGTATTGCCACTGTCCTTTTGTCTGCCATGACTCTCCTGGTTCTGTATCAGGTATTTACCAGATATGTCCTGAACAGTCCGGCTGCTTTTACAGAAGAACTGGTGCGCTACTTCCTGATCTGGACCGGATTTATCGGCGCAGCCTACGCGTTTTTTACCAGACAGCATATGTGCCTGGTACTGGTTCGTGACAGCCTAAATCCTGCGGGCCGGAGGATTCTTATGACCCTTGTGGATCTGCTGATTCTTCTGTTTGCACTGTTTGTTATTACCATCGGCGGCTTTAAACTGGCGCTGAGCGCTGAAAAGGTATATTCCGCTCTGCTGGGTATTCCCAGAAGTCTGGTTTATGCCATGGCCCCTGTCTCCGGCCTGTTCATGATTGCCGCACAGATTATCAATCTGTACGAAGATATTACCGGAATTACCATTGAAGGAGGGAATGAAGCATGAGTATCGGAGTAACTGCCATTATCCTGTTTGCAGTTTTTGCACTGCTTTTGTTTGCAAGCTGCCCTATTTCCGTAAGTATTGTAATTTCTTCCATTGTTGCCGCAATCTCCTCCCTGTCCTGGGATCAGATTACCTTTATTACCATGCAGAAAATGAACAGCGGTGTGGAGAGTTTTTCCCTGCTGGCCATTCCTCTGTTTATTCTGGCCGGCAACATTATGAATAACGGCGGTATTGCCAGACGTCTCGTAAACTTTGCCAAGCTCTTCGTTGGCTGGATTCCCGGCTCTCTGGCTCAGGCCAACATTGTGGGAAACATGCTTTTCGGCGCTCTGTCCGGCTCCTCTGTTGCCGCAGCCTCCGCTATGGGCGGCTGCATTTACCCTATCCAGAAGGACGAGGGCTATGATCCGGCTTTTGCCACCGCTGTCAATATTGCATCTGCCCCCACAGGACTTCTGATTCCGCCAACCAGCGCATTTATTGTATACTCTACCGTAGCAGGAGGCGTATCCATTTCCACTCTGTTTATGGCCGGATATATTCCCGGTATTCTCATGGGTCTTGGTTCTATGGTTGTTGCTTTCCTGTATGCGAAAAAGCACAACTATCCGGTATCCGGAAGAGCATCTGCTTCGGAAGCTCTTAAGGTTACGCTGGAGGCTCTTCCCAGCCTGCTGCTGATTGTCATTGTAATCGGCGGTATTGTAGGCGGTATCTTCACTGCAACAGAAGGCGCAGGTATCTGCGTACTGTACTGCCTGATCCTGTCTGTCTGCTACAAGAGCCTGACTGTACAGTCCTTTATGAAAATTCTGGTCAGCAGCGCCTGCACCAGCGGCATTATCCTGTTTCTGATTTCCGCTTCCTCCGCCATGTCCTTTGTTATGGCATACTCTGGAATTCCGGCGGCAATCAGCTCAGCCATTATGTCTGTATCCACAAACAAATATGTGATTTTTCTTTTGATGAACATTATTCTGCTGATTGTAGGTATGTTTATGGATATTACACCGGCTATCCTGATTTTCACCCCCATCTTCCTGCCTATTGCAGAAAGCCTGGGCATGTCCAACATTCAGTTCGGCGTTATGCTGATCTTTAACATGTGCATGGGCAACATCACTCCGCCGGTAGGTTCTGTACTGTTCGTAGGCTGCGGAATCAGTAAGATCAGCATTGAGGAGGTTACAAAAACTCTGCTTCCCTACTTTGCTGTTCTTCTCCTGCTGCTTCTGGCTGTTACCTATATTCCTGCTCTGTCTCTGGGCATTCCATCTATGATGGGACTTCTGTAAAAAAAGACAGGCATAAGGGCGCCGTTCCATCATCCACACCAGACAATGATGGAACGGCGCCTTTTTTCACAGCATCTGAGCATTTATTTTGTTTATTTTCCCTTCCCTTTCATACAGCTCCTGCACATATCCCATAAACCTGGTTATCTGTTCACTGAGAATAAACTGGTTCCGCCAGACCAGATACAGGTTCCTTGCTGCCCCCAGCCCAGGCAGAGGAAACGAAAGAAGCTTTCCCTCCTGGCAATCATTTTCTGCCGCCTTTGCCGATATAATAGAAACTCCCAGGCCGCAGGAAACCAGGCGCTTTACTGCCTCCTGATCGTTGAGCCGGGCCGCCACATGAAGATCCTGTTCCCGGATTCCTGTCTGAAGGAAATAGTTCTCCATGCATTTGCGGCTTCCGCTCCCCTGTTCCCGCAAAAGAAAAGGCTCTGCAAGAAGCTTCTCCATAGAAACTCCCCCCTCATCCTTCCATTTCCGATAATACTCTGTCGCCGGAGTAATCAAAACCATCGTGTCTCTGTAAAAAGGCAGAAACGTAAGATTTTCATCAGAAACCTTCATTCCAACCATTCCCAGTTTAATATTTCCCTCCAGAACCTGGCTGATAATCTCTCGGCTGTCTCCCTGGTGAATATGAATCTGAATCCCGGAATTTGCTTTTAAAAAGCCGGGAAGCACCTCAGGAAGAATATAGACGGAGGGAATCGTAGAGGCTCCCAGATTAATGACTTGCTCTGTTTCCATCTGCCAGCTCTCCACCAGACTGTCCCTCAGCAGAAATATTTTCTCTGCACATTGATACAGCTCCCACCCTCTCGGAGTAATCTCCACATCCTTGGTGGTGCGCAGCACCAGGCGGGACTGCAGCTCCTCCTCCAAAGCACGAATATGGGTGCTGATAGTAGGCTGAGAAATATAAAGCATCTCTGCCGCTTTCGTAAAACTCTGATATTTTACAACTGCAGCAAATGACTGAAGCTGTTTAAAATCCATACCCTTTCCTCCTGCAATCTTCCATTATGACAGCTCGTCCAGCGCCTGAAGCGCCAGCACGCCTTCCTCTATGACAGCTCGTCCAGCGCCTGAAGCGCCAGCGCAACCTCCTCCCTGGTATTCCACCATCCGAAAGAAAAGCGAATGGTTCCTGTGGGGAAGGTGCCCAGAGTCTGATGAGCAGAAGGTGCACAGTGAAGTCCCACCCGTGTCATAATTCCATACTGGACATCCAACTCATAGGCTGTTTGGGCAAGCTCCCGCCGCACCATCTGAACAGACACCACTCCTGTCCGTCCCTCTGTATCCTTTTTCCCCACAACGCGAAGCCGTTTCTCATACGGATCCATAGATTTCAATCCCTCCAGAAACTGTCTGGTCAATGCAAGCTCATGACTGCGGATCTGTTCCATCCCTGTTTCACGGATCCAGACAAGTCCTGCATGAAGCCCCACAATTCCCGGCAGATTCATAGTTCCCGCCTCAAACCGATCCGGCATAAAATCCGGCATAACCTCAGTATGGCTGATGCTTCCTGTTCCTCCCGCAATCAAACTCTCCATCTGAGGCAGAAGCTTCTCGCCCAGAAGAAAGCCGCCGATTCCCTGGGGGCCCAGAAGCCCCTTATGGCCGGTAAAAGCCAGAGCGTCAATCTTCATGTGTTCCATATCCAGCGGCCACACTCCGGCTGTCTGGGCTGTATCAGCAATAAACAAAAGACCGCGCTCCCGGCAGAATGCTCCCACCTGTTCATAAGGCATCATCGTTCCGCACACATTGCTGGCGTGGGTCATTACCACCGCCCTGGTTTCCTTTTTCACCAGAGGAGCCATTTTCTCCAGAATCAGGCTTCCATCTCTGCGGCAGGGAATCCGGGAAAAAGAAATCCCCTGCTTTTCCAGCTGCACCAGGGGACGCATCACCGCATTGTGCTCCATAGAAGAAACCAGCACATGGTCTCCCGGCTTTAACAGCCCCTTTAAAATCACATTAAGGCTTTCTGTTACATTTTTTGTAAATGCCACATTTCTGCAGTCTTCCCCGCCAAATAAGCTGCAAAGCATCTGTCTGGTTTCATAAACCAGCTCCTCAACAGCATACGCACGATCATAACACCCTCTATTAATATTACTGCCAGATCTTGTCATATAATGATACATGGCCTCTGGCACCGCCTTCGGTTTGGGAAAGGTTGTGCTTGCATTGTCCAGATAAATTGCATCCATCTCCTCTTTTTCCTCCTCTTCTGCAGCGATTAGCCTGACCGCAGCTTCCCCGCTGCGCTTTCTTTTGCCGCGGTTTTCTTTCTGTGTTTTTCTTTCATCATAGCACACACTTATTTAATAATCAAATAAATCAATCCAAAATATTAATAACTGCTATTGGACTTCATTTTTTATGCATGTTATCATAAGATTAATGAATTTATGACATTTTTTTCACTATTTTTACGAAAAAGCTATTGTCATAAAAAGAAAAAAGGAGTGTAGCGTTATGTCTCAGACAAAAGAAAAACAAACAATCATAGCTGCTGGCTGTATCATCGGCCTTATCTCCGCGGCACTGGTATTTCTGGGGAATCCATCCAACATGGGCTTCTGTATTGCCTGCTTTCTGCGGGATCAGTCCGGCGCCCTGGGCCTTCATTCCGCAGCTGCAGTCCAGTACATCCGTCCGGAAATCATCGGACTGGTTCTGGGAAGCCTGATTCTGGCTGTAAGCCGGAAAGAATTTCAGGCAAAAGGAGGAAGCTCTCCTGTTACCCGTTTCATTATTGCATTTTTTGTAATGATCGGCTGCCTGATGTTTTTAGGCTGCCCCTTCCGTATGATTCTTCGTCTTGCAGGCGGCGATTTAAACGCGCTGTTCGGTCTGGCCGGTTTCGTATTTGGAATTCTTACCGGAATCTTCTTCCTGAATAAGGGCTATACCTTAAAGAGAACCTACCGGCTTCCCAAAACAGAGGGAATGATTCTCCCTGCCATAGAAGCGGCCCTTCTGATTCTTCTGGTTGCCGCTCCGGCCTTCATTCATTTTACAGAAGCTGGCGGCGGTCCTGGAGGCAGCCACGCTGCCATTGCAGTCAGCCTGGGAGCAGGCCTGATTGTAGGCGCTCTGGCTCAGAGAACCCGTCTCTGCATGGTAGGCGGCATCCGTGATATGGTACTGTTCAAAGAATCTCGTCTGCTTCTGGGATTTATCTCTGTTTTTGCAGCTGCTCTGGCAGGCAACCTGATTCTCACCGCAGCCGGCGGAGGAACCTTTTTCCAGCTGGGCATGGAAGGACAGGCAGTTTCCCATACAGACGGCCTCTGGAACTTCCTGGGCATGTTCCTGACCGGATACGGCTGTGTTCTGCTTGGCGGATGTCCCCTGCGTCAGCTGATTCTCTCCGGTGAAGGCAACACAGACAGCGCCATTACCGTTATCGGTCTCATGGTTGGAGCCGCATTTGCTCACAACTTTGGCCTTGCTTCCAGCGGAAATGGCCCTACCGCCAACGGAAAAATCGCTGTTCTCATCGGCCTTGCCGTTGTTACTGCAATTGCCTGCTTCAATACATTTCAAAAGGAGGATTAAGCAATGAAAACCTTAGATGCAAGAGGACTTTCCTGTCCTGAGCCGGTTATTATGCTGAGAAAGGCCCTGGCTGGCGGAGAGCCCTGCCAGATGATCGTAGACAACCACGCTGCCAAGGAAAATACATCCCGCTACGGCAAGTCCCAGGGATACCAGGTAGCTGTTCAGGAACAGGGCAGTGAATACACCCTGACCTTCACGAAATAATGTATATCGCTACTTTTTATTCCCATTTCGGCGCCATCCGCTATAAGCGGCTTTGCGGGGAGCGGAATATTCCCGCCCATGTTATGCCGGTTCCCAGGGACTTAAGCAGCAGCTGCGGCACCTGCGTCTGCTGTGAGGGAGCATATCTTACACCGGACGGAGCTTTTTTGGAGGAAGTGGAACAAATCGTTGAAAAAACAGAAACCGGCTATCGCCGGATCTATCAGGCAAAGGACAGCTGAACGCTGTCCTTGACACAACTATAAAAGTATGATAGCATAAGAAACACAAAAGCTATATTTTTCCTTGTGGCTGAGATAAACAAGGGGAAATATAGCTTTTTCTTTTAGCTTTTCAGCCGGATCCTAGGAGCGACAGGCGTATGGCATGGATTTTGATTAACATCTGGAGAGCTAATCCAGCTGGCTGAAAACCATATAAGTCAGTCCGGCTTTTTATAGTTCAATAAATTGATATAATATTTCAATAAATAGATATTGCAATCCTGTCTGTTTCTTAGTAACATGATCATATAGTTCCACATCAAATGCAAAGGAGGAAATATTAAGTAATTAAAATAATTGATATTAGTGCTTAAAAGTGTTTAAATATGCCCGTGTAGGAATTATTTATGAACATTTCTAATATCACTAATCAAATCGTACTCCAACTGATAAACGTTATTACACTTATGACCAATACCTTCAGTTTAAAGGCATTTATACAGAACACGATAATCGTCAGATAGTTATTTATGCCAGAGTATCTACAAGAATCCTTCAAGTATTCTCCTGTAGGTTGTATGGACTTCGTAAGTATAAAAAACAAATAGAAGGAGATGGGGAGATTGCTAAAGAGCTTCAAGACGGAAATAAATCCAACCGAGGAGCAAAAGGTTAAGATTCGTAAGACGATAGGAACCTGTAGATTTATCTATAATTTCTATCTTGCTCATAATAAAGAGCTTCATGAAAATAGTGAAAGGTTTATGAGCAGCCATCAATTCAGAATCTGGCTTAACAATGAATATATACCAAATCACCCAGAATATGCATGGATTAAGGAGTCTTATTCAAAAACAGTCACACAGTCAGTAAATCATGGAGAAACCGCATTTAAAAAGTTTTTCAAACATCAAAGTGGTTTTCCTAAGTTTAAAAAGAAGGGAAAATCAGATGTAAAAATGTATTTCGTAAAGAATAATCCAAAGGATTGCCGCTGCGAAAGACATAGAATTAACATTCCATCCCTTGGATGGGTTAGAGTGAAGGAAAAGGGATATATCCCTGTTACAAAAGATGGATATGTCATAAAAAGCGGTTCGGTTTCCATGAAAGCTGGCAGGTTTTATGTTTCAGTTCTGGCAGAAATACCGGATAGCAAGATAACTACCAATGATTACAGTGAAGCAATTGGCATAGACCTTGGGTTAAAGGATTTTGCCATTATTTCAAATGGTAAGACATATAAAAATATTAACAAATCGGCAAGATTAAAAAAACTTGAAAAACGACTGATTCGGGAGCAGAGATGTCTCTCCCGTAAGTATGAAAATTTAAAGAAAGGAGAGTCCACTCAAAAAACAAATATACAAAAGCAAAAGCTTAAGGTACAGAAACTTTATCATCGGATAGACAATGTCCGCAGGGATTACATGAACAAAACAATCGCAGAGATAGTAAAAACCAAGCCATCTTATATAACGATTGAGGATTTGAATGTATCAGGAATGATGAAGAACAGGCATCTTTCAAAAGCAGTTGCTTCTCAGAAGTTTTATGAATTTAAAGTGAAACTTCAGGCAAAATGTAAGGAGAATGGTATTGAATTACGAGTAGCAGACAGATGGTATCCATCATCAAAAACCTGCCACTGTTGTGGAACTATTAAGAAAGACTTAAAGCTTTCAGATAGAATCTTTCGATGTAATTGTGGTTACGTCGAAGACAGAGATATGAATGCTGCTCTCAATTTGAAAGATGCGAAGACTTACGAAGTTGTATCATGAAACGCAAACGTAAGTATGTACCGAAGGCTATTTCGGGAATTGACGACTGTGGAGTGTACAGGAACCTGTGAGTAGATATGGCTTTAGTCAATCAAAAGCATACACGAAGAAGCAGTAAGTAGAACTTGCGAAAGTCTACATTATCTCGATGTGAGTATATTTAATCACATTTTGAGTGGCAGCCACGCCTATGAAACCTGAATCCCATCTCATGCAGGAACGCCGCCTGCTGGAAAACCACATTCAAGCCTTCTTCGGCAGGTTTGAAACAATACTGCACGAAACCTCCTTTCCTGGTATCTCCACAGATATCTGTGTGATTCCTCCTTCTGGAGATCGCAATTATCACACACTGGTTTCTCTGGGAGAATACAGCACTCCCTCCGCCCAGACTCAGGAACAGGAAAAAAATGACAGCATCCTGCTTCTGCTGTTCCTCCCCCCAGACTGGAATCCCAATGATGACTGCAAAGAACAGCGCTGGCCCGTTCAACTGCTGACCGAGCTGACTGCTGCTGCAGGCTGCTTTTCTGAGCCTCTGGCCCATGGCACGATCCTGAAAACTGCTCCTGCTTTCCAGGAAAAAATACCCATGTCCCATGCCATTTTGCTTACGCCTTCATTTTCTTCCCATGATGGCTGCTGCTGCAAGCTTCCAGAAGGAAAAACCATACATTTTTATCAGGCAGTTCCCCTCTATCCTGACGAGGCAGAATACGGCTATGCCGTCGGAGCTGCAGAACTTCTTAACCGGCTGAATATCCAAAAATCCATCCTCTTTCCTTTCCGTGAAGACTTTCTGGACTGGGATGAAATCAGCCAGGAGGAGGCAGACGGAATTCTTCTGGACGACGTTTCCTGGCATCTGGAATCTATACAGGAAAAGCAGCTTTCTGCAGGCACACTTTCTGCCTGCAGCCACATGGCCGCCTGGCTTCACTGGTTTCAAAAACATCAGTTTTTAAACCCGGCTCTGGAGCAAAAACTCCCGGATGACTGCGGCAGCCTCCGGGAATTTATTCTGGATCAGCTCAATGGACAGCTTCTCCGCTCTTATTTTGTAAACGAAGTTCAGGACTTTGCAGACAGCTATTACAGCGGAGAAAACGGTCCCTGTTTTCTCTCTGATATGGACTTCCTCGCCCGGGAATATTCCCATTCAGATGATTCCAAATACGCTGCCCTCTACGCTTCTTTTCCAGAGGAAGCTTATCTTTTCCTGCCTTATTGCGATGACTATATCAGCTCTGTTTCCTGCATCATAGAACAGAGATGGGAAGAGTGGAAACAGCATAATAACAGCTTGTAAAAATCCAAAAGAGAGCTTGTGCCGCAGTTCTATTCTGCCAGCTTTCCTGTTACATTTAACGGAATGGTAAAGGTAACTGCTCCCATATATCCGGGGGCCACCTCATACTCATCAAAGCTGATGACAAGCTCTCCATTTTCATTAAAATAATAGCTTTCCTCTCCTGTAATTCCCTTAAAATCGGAATCCGGCAAATCGCTGTTTAAGAAATAAGCAATATTCTCATCCGCATCCATCTGGGCCTGCATCTGCTGCTTAATATTCTCACTGATTGCTTCCAGCTGTTCCTTATTTCCGCCCAGAAGGCTGCTGAGAGAAACCACTTCGCCTGTGGCCTTATTGACCGTAAATACCTTTACATACTGGGTTCCGCTGGCCATAATTACTGTTGTATTAATACGGATAGATATATATTTTTCATTCTGAAATACTACATCATAAGAAGATTCCAGCGCATAATTTCCCTGCCCCTCAGACTCCTTCAGATCATTTTCATACATGGCAATCAGAGAGTCCGCATACTGCTCCAGCGCCTGATTGGCTGCAATTTCTGAACCATTTTCGCTGTCTATCCGGGGAATATCTACTTTTCCTTCAAAGCTTCCCTGACTGTCTTCAAAGGTACGGAAGGTCATAACCCTGGCCAGTGCGCCAATAATCGGCAGATTTTCCATCGCATTTGCTGTTATGGGACTTGCATTTGCCAGAGTACCTACTGTTACCAGAACTGCCGCTGCCGCCGCTGCTGTTTTCTTAAAAATTCCGTATCGTTTCATACTGTTCTGTCCTTTCCTGATGTCTTTTTTCTGCTCTTTTCCAGTCATTATTTCCTGCTGCTGTCTATGATTTTCTGCCTGTTTTTTATCTGCAGAAGCTTCTTTTTTTATCTGCTTAGATGCTTCAGCCTGACGCTGAATATCCTGGAAAGAAAGAATCCTTTCCTTTTCTGCTTTAGCCTGATGGATTCCAGAAAGAATTCTGTCTCTGGCTGCTTCCGGCACCGGAATTTCTCCATATTTTATTTTCATATCCAATGTCCTCTGCTTAAATTCCTTTTCCAAAAGCTCCAGCTCTTCCAGATATTCTGTCCCTTCTTTTTCTATTTTTTCTTTTTCTATTTTTTCTTTTTCTATTTTTTCTGTTCTCACGTTTTCCCTTCTCTCCTTCATACTGCTTTCCTCCAATATTCTATGCTCATGCCAGTTTCTGCTTCAGTTCCCGCAGAGTACGGTACAGCCTGCTCTTTACGGTATTAACGTTTTCATCTGTCATTTCTGCAATTTCCTCCAGTTTCCTGTCCTCAAAAAAACGAAGAAGAATCAAGGTCTTCTGTTCCTCTGTCAGACTGGCCAATGCGTTCTGCAGATCGGAATTTTTGTATTGTGCATAAACAGAAAGAGTTTCCGCCTCATCAAGAGATACCATCTCCCGCCGCTTCCTCAGCTGACTGATTGCTGTATTGATTACAATTCTGTAAATCCAGGTTTTTGCAAAAGCAGGGGTTTTCAGCTTATCTGCCTCCCGAATGGCTTTATATGCGCTTTCCTGAACAATGTCCAGGGCATCCTCCTCATTTCTCACATATCCGTAGGCCAGCCGATAAAGCTGCCTGTAATTTTCCGTCAGCACATCTTCTATTATTTTTTCACAGCTGTTCATGTTATTTTGTGCCTTTCTTTTTTGTTTTCTATTTATTTGACGCTTCCGCCTCCGGGAAAGTTTCATCTTGGCTTTCTTTTTTTCTGATTACTGGTACAATAGAAGTAACTGATATGGAAGCATTTGTAAAATCTCACTCTGACCATGGAGGGGCTGATGTGGTTCTGGAGGCTGCAGGGGCAGAAAATACCTTTGAAATGGCCTGGAAATGCGCCCGCCCCAATGCCATTGTAACTGTCGTTGCACTTTATGACCGCCCTCAGCTTCTGCCGCTTCCTGATATGTACGGAAAAAATCTGACCTTTAAAACAGGAGGGGTGGACGGCTGCGACTGCGAGGCCATTTTAAAGCTGATTGAAGAAGGCAAAATTGACACCACGCCGCTGATCACGCACACCCTGCCCCTGAACCAGATTGAAGAAGCCTATCAAATATTTGAAGAAAAAAAGGACGGAGTAATCAAGGTCGCTGTAAAGCCCTGATTCCCCATCCTGAACAGTTCCAATTTACTCAGCAAAGAAGCGCTCTTCCACCTCTTTTACTGGCATTTCCTTTCCAGTAAACAGCCGGAATGCAGCGGCGCCCTGCCAAAGCAGCATACCGATTCCGCCAATTACCTGGCAGCCTGCCTCCTTCGCCTCGCGAAGCAGGCGGGTTTCCAGCGGATTGTAAACCGTATCGGCCACAATCAGCCCCGGATGGAGCAGTTCCGCCGGAATCAGTGTGTCTTTGTCCATCGGTTTCATGCCAACCTTTGTTGCGTTGATCAGAATATCGCTGTCTCTTACCGCCTCCGCCAGACGCTTCTGATCCTCCAGATCACACATCTCTGCGCGGCAGTCCGGAACCTCTCTGGCCAGCTTTTCTACAATTCTCTGACCGCTGGCAAAGAACTCATCTCTGCGGTTGAAAATCGTAATTTCAGCTGCACCTTCCAGGGCAGTCTGAATGCTGATAGCATTGGCTGCACCGCCGGTTCCCAGAATCAGCAGCTTCTTTCCCTTCACCTCTACGCCGTGGGCGCGAAGGTTGTCTGTAAAACCCTGGCCGTCTGTATTGTATCCGATCAGCCTTCCATCCTCTGACACAACTACAGTATTGCAGGCGCCAATCAGACGGGCCGCCGGACTGATCTCATCGAGATAATCCATCACTGCCGTCTTGTCCGGCATGGTAATATTGAAGCCCTTTACATGAAAAGTTTTGATCGCCTCAACAGCCTTTCCTACCTGATCCAGCGGTACATCAAATGCCAGATATGCGCCGTCCTCGCCTGTACGGGCAAAGCTGTAATTGTACATGGCCGGGGAACCGGAATGACCTACCGGAGAGCCAATCAGGCAGTAAAGCTTCGTATGTCCTGTAATTCTGTTTTCCATCGCAAACTCCTCCTCAAATCCTTTTGTTTTCCCATTTTACACTGAGAAAGGATTTTTTTCCAGACCTGTTTTTATTTTTCTTTTGTAACTTTATTTTTCTCTTGTAACTTTATTTTTCTGTCTTCCCCCCTGCTTTAACGGTTTACATATCTCCACAAGGTTGTTCTGCTGATTCCCAGCTTTTTTGCCGCCGCAGTCTGATTTCCTCCACACAGATTCAATACATGAAGGACAATTTCCCTGTTCATGCTGTCCAGCGACTGCTCCAGATTCAGAGAAAAATCCTGGCTGGCCGGTTTCTCTGCCTTCTGTTTATCGGCAGTCTCAACGAAAAATTCTCCCTCCTCCTTCAGAATCCGTTCAATGGTTTCTCCAGAAATATAGGCCTGCTCTGTCTCCAGCACCGCCTTCTTCAGAATTCGCTTAAACTGTGTAATATTACAGGGATAATCATACTTCTTCAGCATCCGGACTGCATCCTCGTCCAGACCTACCGCCTGTCTGCCCAGCTCCTGATTTAATGTGTCAATATAAATGGCGGCAGATGAGCTCAGATCCTCCCGCTGCTCCCGCAGAGGCTTTGCAGCCACATGGATTCCTCCCAGCATATTCGTATATTCCAGCGCTGTGTGAGGAACCCCCTTTCCCCGGGGCTGTGTGCAGGAAAAAATCAGCCGGTTTCTCACATGAAGGTTGGTATCCAGAATAATGGACAGCAGACGCTTCTGACGCGCCTGGGAAAGGGATTCCAGGTTGCAGATATAAATGGTATTTCCGTTGTCTGTAAAAGGAGAATTGTAATGGTTAATCAAAAATTCCCAGGTCTTGTCATTGAGGAGAGAACAGTTTACCACATAAAGAGGGCTGTCTCTCCAGGCACTTTTTGCATAATAAATACAGGCCACCCGGTCCTTCCCCGTCCCCACCTCGCCTGTAATCATCAGCGGCGAAGCATTGGCTGACATCATTTCTGTACTTGCAACAATCTCCCTGGCCCGTTCTGTATTACTGTAAAAGCTCTCCAGGAAATTTTGGAGAGCCCTTTCCTTATCCAGAATCGTAATTCCGTATTTGGAATAGGCCATGGGAATTTTAGAGGGCATAACCCGGAAAATCACATAATCCATATCTCCTGTATCAGACCGCTGAGAGCGGACAGAATACATCTGTCCCCCCAGAGTCACAAAAAAAGAGCGCTGTTTTCCGGAACGACACCGGGTCAATTCTTTTCTTAGCTGCTGCGCCATCTCCTCTGCCGTCTCCTCCACCAAAGTAGAATAAAGATTTTTTCCCTCTATATCCAGAATCAGATAACGGTTTGAACTGCTGCGAACCAGATTTTCCAGCATAGAAAAGGAATCATACAGCTTTTCATGCTTCGACCAGCTGTCAACCGCATGGTTAATCGCTGATTTCAGACTCTCCACACTGGAGGTCAGTAAAATCGGGGTGATTCCGATAAGCTTTGCATATTCGTAGGGAATCATATCACAAATCACTGTCTCATATCCCTGTTCCTTCATTCGATCCAGTAAGCTTCCGGAATCTGACCAGTTATTGATAGAAAAAGAAAAAATATCAATCTTGATTTTCAGCAAATCGCAAAGATTTTTTGCAATATCTGTTAAAGAATGGAATCCCAGAATTGCAAATTTTGTTCCCGTATTTTCTGCTATTTTAATACATCGAAGAACATCATAATAATCAATTCCAATATCCACCACCGGCACAGGAACTGCCTGGGAAATCATACTGGCTGTATTGGCCCGGGAAATAATCATATCATATCCAGAATAATATTTCTTTGCCAGCGCCAGCCCCTCCTCCATATTTCCCAGCATGGCGTTCAACTCTATGTCCGGATAATGGGCTGCGCACTGATTCATCAAATGAACAAGTCCTCGATACGGTGCAATTCCAAGAATTCGTACTTTTCTCATTTCTCTCCCTCTTTCTGTTTGTTATCGTTCATGTACAAGCTTTTGTTTCAATTATAAACAATATTATACTGTATTATCCTTGAAATTGAAAGAAAAATTGAGTTATATTAGAAGAAACGATGTGTTTCATTTTTAATTGTTTCATTTTTAAACACTTTAGAAAGGCAGCAAAACCATGGATAATCGATATTTAATCATTGCAGATGATTTTACCGGAGCCAACGATACCGGCGTCCAGTTAAGAAGGCGGGGATTTCCCACAGAGGTTCTGTTCAGCGGAAAGCCAGTCTGCCAGGATAAATCCGTTGTAATTGACACAGAATCCAGAACGGTTCATCCGGATCACGCCTATGAAATCGTGTCCCATGCCCTGGAGCAGGTTGATTTTTCCCAGTTCCGCCATATTATTAAAAAAATTGACTCAACCATGCGCGGAAATATAGCCATGGAAATCCGGGCAGTCGATGAGGCCTTTCACCCGGAGCTTATCGTCTTTGCTCCTGCCCTTCCGGCTCTGGGCAGAACCACTGTGGACGGGGTTCAGCGCCTGCATGGTGTGGAAATCTGCAAAACAGAGCTTTCCCGGGATCCAAAAAATCCTGTGGTAGAAGACAATCTGGTCAGCCTTCTGGGGCGGATTTATGAAGAGAGGATTCAGCTGAAACGCCTTCCTGAAATCAGAAGCAGCTCCTTTTCTCTGACTGACAGCCGTATTTTTGTATGTGATGCAGAAACAGACGAGGATCTTTCCCGCATTGTTCAGGCTACCAGAAGAAGCCAAAAAACAGCTCTCTACATCGGAACCGCAGGCATTGCCGACAGCCTTATGAAGCTGGAGCAGCCGTCCCTCCCTTCCCTTGGAGTCGCCGCCAGCATCAGCACCGTAACCAACCGCCAGATGCATTTCTGTGAACAGCAGGGCATTACCTTAATCAAGCTTCCTGTAGACAAAATCCTGCAGGGAAGCGACACGGCAGAGCATTATGTTCAGAAGGCTGTTGAAGCCCTGAACCGCGGCGAGGACACCATCTTTCTCACAGACACTGCCTATGATCGAGAGTTTCTGGAGCTTTCCTATCAGGCCGGTGACACCCTGGGTCTTACCCCTCTGGAAATTGGTGATCGGGTTCGCTCAATTATCGGTCACGGAGCCACGGAAATTCTCAGGCAGGCAAAGGTTTCCGGAGTTTTCCTTACTGGCGGAGACACCGCTCTCGGCCTGCTGATGAACATTGGGGCTGACGGATCGGAAATCCTGTCAGAAATTATGGTGGGAATTCCCCTGATTCAGGTAAAGGGCGGCGAATTTGACGGGCTGAAGCTGGTTACAAAAGCCGGAGCCTTCGGCGCAGATAACGCCATTGCCTTTGCCATGAGAAAATTAAAGGAACATTTATAAATATCACACATCCATAATACGAGGAGGTATTCACATGAAAGAATTTTTACTGCCCTATGGAAAAGAAAAACTGACCGCAGCTATTGAAGAAGAGCATCTGGCCGGCGTCCTGCTCTCTGAGCTGCACAGCTACAAGGCCCCAAAAAGCGGTTCTGAACTGGTTCAGGACGCTCTGGAACACCCTATCGGTACTCCCAGACTCTGTGATATGGCTATTGGAAAGAAAAACATTGTAGTCATCTCCTCTGACCATACCAGACCCGTTCCCAGTCACATTATGATGCCGCTGATCCTGGCTGAAATCCGCAAAGGCAATCCGGATGCAGACATTACCATCCTGATTTCCACCGGACTTCACAGAACCACTACCCAGGAAGAGCTGGCTGACAAATTTGGCTCGGAAATTATGGCAAATGAAAAAATCATTGTTCACAACTGTGATGACAATGACAACCTGGTATACTTAGGCAAACTTCCTTCCGGCGGCAACCTGATCATTAACCGCCTTGCTGCAGAAGCAGATCTTCTTGTGGCAGAGGGATTTATTGAGCCTCACTTCTTTGCCGGCTTCTCTGGCGGAAGAAAGAGTGTGCTTCCCGGCGTTGCAAGCCGTGAAACCGTTATGTACAACCACAACTCTGGCTTTATTGCCGATCCTCATGCCCGCACTGGAGTGATTGAAGGCAATCCGATTCACAATGACATGCTGTATGCGGCACGGGCTGCCAGACTGGACTTTATCGTTAATGTTGTTATTGATGCTGCCCACGATCCCATTTTTGCTGTTGCCGGCGACTGCGATCTGGCTCACAGAGTTGGACGTGAATTCCTGGCTTCCAAGTGTCAGGTAGACGCGGTTCCTGCTGACATTGTTATTTCCACTAACGGCGGATATCCTCTGGATCAGAATATTTATCAGTCTGTAAAAGGTATGACTGCCGGTGAAGCCACGGTAAAAGAAGGCGGCGTAATCATTATGCTTTCCAAAGCTGCTGACGGACACGGCGGCAAATATTTCCATGAGACCTTCCGGGACGAAAAGGATCTGAACCGGATGATGCAAACCTTCCTGGACAGAAAGCCGGAAGAAACTATCATCGATCAGTGGCAGTCCCAGATTTTTGCCCGGCTTCTGCTGAAAGCAACTGTAATCTTCATTTCCTCCTGTGATGATCAGCTGGTAGAGGATCTTCACATGGTTCCGGCACACAGCATGGAAGAGGCTATGGAAAAGGCAAAAGCTATCGTTGGAAAAGAAGACTATAAGGTAACGGTAATCCCGGACGGTGTTTCCGTCATTGTAAAAGAATAAAATCAGGGAGGTTCTGTGCTATGAAATTTATCCTGATACCGGACTCTTTTAAGGGTACATTAAGCTCCGCTCAGATTTGCGGAATTATAAAAGAAAAAGTGGATCTCCATTTTCCCGGCGCTGAGTCTGTCAGCGTACCGGTTGCCGATGGCGGAGAAGGCTCTGTAGACGCCTTTATCACTGCCGTTGGAGGCACAAAAGTTATGGTTCCTGTGAAAGGCCCTTATTTTGAAGACATAGAATCTTATTACGGGCTGATCGACAACGGAAACACTGCTGTCATTGAAATGGCTGCCGCCGCAGGCCTTCCTATGGTGGAGGATCGGAAAAATCCGAAAAAAACTACAACCTACGGCGTAGGCCAGCTGATCCTGGCTGCCGCAGAAAGCGGCGTTAAAAAAATCATTGTGGGACTGGGCGGTTCCTGCACCAATGACGGCGGCTGCGGAGCTGCCGCAGCTGTCGGCGTAAAATTCTACGACAAAAACGGGGAATCCTTTATTCCCACCGGCGGCACTGTTATCGATATTCAGCGCATTGATCTGAACCAGAAAGCAACAATTCTGAATCAGGTAGAGATCGTAACCATGTGCGACATTGATAATCCCATGTACGGTCCCACCGGCGCTGCCCATGTTTTTGCACCGCAGAAGGGCGCAGACGAAGCTATGGTTCTGGAACTGGATGAAGGAATTAAAAATTTAAGCCGCGTGATTCTGGATGCATCCGGTCAGGACATCAGCCAGATTCCGGGAACCGGCGCTGCCGGAGCTATGGGCGCAGGTATGATTGCCTTCTTTGGCTCCCGGCTTCAGATGGGAATTCAGACTGTTCTCGACACCGTAAAATTTGACGAAATGATTGCTGATGCAGACTATATTTTTACCGGAGAAGGAAAACTGGATTCTCAGAGTCTCCGCGGAAAGGTTGTCATTGGCATAGCTGAAAGAGCAAAGAAGCAGAACAAAAAGGTTATCGCCGTGGTAGGCGGCGCAGATGACAGCGAAATTGCCCGGGCTTATGAGATGGGAGTTACTTCTGTATTTCCTATTAACCGTCTGCCTCAGGACTTCTCTGTCAGCAGGCATCACAGCCAGGAAAACCTTGCCTACACCACAGACAACATTCTTCGGCTGATTGCTGCCAAATAGAAATACCGATTACCAATTGAATTTGTAAAGGGGGATACTTTAATGAAGATTTTACAGACTGTGAAAAAAATTCCCGGAGGTCTTATGGTTGTTCCGCTTCTTTTGGGCGCCATTGTCAATACCTTCTTTGGCGGAACCATATGGACCATGTTTGACGGAACCTTTACCACTTATCTGTGGAAATCCGGCGCTATGCCGATTCTGGCCGTATTTATCTTCTGTAACGCTACTACCATTAACTTTAAAAAAGCCGGTGTAACCGTTTATAAAGGCGTTGTTATCACAGCCGTAAAAGTAGGACTTGGAATCATTATCGGCCTGATTTGCGGCAAGCTGTTTGGCGAAGCCGGTTTCCTGGGTCTGTCCACGCTGGCAATCGTAGGCGCTCTGGCCAACTCCAATGGAGGTCTTTACGCTGCTCTGGCCGGTGAATACGGAGATGCAACTGACGTAGGCGCAGTTTCTATTCTGTCCATTAACGACGGTCCCTTCTTTACTATGGTGGCCCTGGGCGCTGCAGGCGTTGCAAAGATCCCCATGTCCATTCTGGTAGGCTGTATCATTCCTGTTATTGTGGGCTGTATCCTTGGAAATCTGGATGAGGATATTCGGAAATTCTGTGAGCCGGGTGCTTCCATGATGATTCCCTTCTTCGCTTTCCCGCTGGGAGCAGGCTTAAATATCATGAACCTGTTAAAGGCAGGCGCACCTGGTATCCTTCTGGGTATTGCATGTACCCTGATTACCGGTATCGGAGGTTATCTGGTATATAAGCTCCTCCACATGGATCGCCCGGAGGTAGGCGGCGCTATCGGAACCACCGCAGGCAATGCCGCAGCAACTCCCGCTTCTGTTGCTGCAGTTGACGCAACCCTTCTGGCTGTTGCTGAAGCCGCAACCGCTCAGATTACCGCAGCAATTATCGTAACTGCAATCTGCTGTCCGCTTCTGGTTTCCTGGCTCCATAAATTCGAAGAGAAGAAAAGAGCTGCAAAATAACCGGAAGCCGGAATGTATTTCTCTGTGAACCAAAACCAGCCGGAACAGTACCTGTTTACTGCTCCGGCTGTGCGTATTTCAGGAAAGGAATGAAAACTCTTATGAACAATAAAAAAATCATTGGAATTACTATGGGGGATCCGGCCAGCATAGGACCGGAAATTACTGTGAAGGCCTTTGCTGATCCGTCATTATATGAGCTTTGCTGCCCATTGGTTGTCGGTGACGCCAATGTTATGGAAGCCGCCCTCTCCATTGTAAATCATAAGGAGCTACAAATTCATCGGATTCAAAATGTCTCTGATGCCCTCTTTCGCTTTGGAACCATTGATGTTTTCGATATGGGGCTGATTGACGCCGCCCAGCTGCAGCGCGGCCAGGTATCCGCAGAATGCGGTGACGCTTCCTTCCGCTATGTTACCAAGGTGATTGAGCTGGCCATGGAAGGAAAAATTGACGCTACTGTTACCAATGCATTTAACAAAGAAGCCGTCAACCTGGCTGGCCATCATTATTCCGGACATACAGAAATCTATGCCGATCTGACTGGAACCAAAAACTATACTATGATGCTGGCCCATGAAAACCTCCGCGTGGTTCATGTTTCTACTCATGTTTCTCTCCGCGAGGCCTGCGATCGGGTAAAAAAACAGCGGGTTCTCGATGTGATCCGCATTGCAGATCAGGCCTGCCGCGATCTGGGAATCGAAAAGCCCCGCATTGGAGTTGCCGGGTTAAATCCGCACAGCGGTGAGCACGGCCTGTTCGGACGGGAGGAAATTGACGAAATTATTCCTGCAATTGAAGCAGCTCAGGCAGAGGGCATCTGCGCAGACGGCCCTGTTCCGCCGGACACAGTATTTTCCAAGGCCCGCGGCGGCTGGTACGATATCGTTGTCGCCATGTATCACGATCAGGGACATATTCCCTTAAAGGTCGTAGGCTTTGTCTACGACCACGACAAAAAAGCCTGGGACGCCGTAGCCGGAGTCAATATCACACTGGGTCTGCCCATTATCCGGGTATCCGTCGATCACGGCACAGCCTTCGATCAGGCCGGAACCGGAACCGCCAGTGAACTGAGCCTGCGCAACTCCATCGAGTATGCTGTAATGTTTGCGGAAAATCGGAAATAGCTTAATACGGAAACGTAATCGAGCGGATTCGTGCAGTAGGACTTACTGACTGAATCCGCTCGAAAGAGCATGGGGTATTATACTGCCCCTGTATTACATCATTCCTGCAATTCCATAGACTGCCAAAGCTGCAATCCATGCCAGAACGCACTGGCCAATCACCATAGCCACTGCCCATTTGCCGCCCAGCTCCCGCTTCACAGACGCAATCGCTGCCACACAGGGGGTATACAGCAGACAGAATACCAGCAGAGACGCTGCTCCTGCAATCGTCAGACTGCTGTAAAGGGCCTCTGTACTGCCAAACAGCACAGTCAGAGAGGATACCACACTCTCCTTTGCCATAAATCCAGAAATCAGGGCTGTTACAATCCGCCAGTCTCCAAAGCCTACCGGTGCAAACAGCGGAGCCAGCCAGCCGGCTGCCAGAGCCAGAATGCTGTTGTGGGAATCTGACACCATGTTCAGTCCCATATCAAAGTTCTGCAAAAACCAGATGGCAATGGTTGCAAGAAAAATAACGGTAAAGGCTCTCTGCAGGAAATCCTTTGCCTTATCCCATAAAAGGTGAAGCACATTCCCCGCCCCTGGCATACGGTAGTTGGGCAGCTCCATAACAAAAGGCACCGCCTCTCCCTTAAAGGCTGTTTTCTTGAAAATCAAAGCCATAATAATTCCCATAATAATTCCAAACAGATAAAGCCCAATCATCACCAATGCTCCATGCTGCGGGAAAAATGCCGCTGTAAAAAATGCATAGATGGGAAGCTTCGCCGTACAGCTCATAAAGGGCGTCAAAAGAATGGTCATTTTTCTGTCCCGCTCAGAGGGAAGAGTCCGGCTTGCCATAACTCCCGGCACAGTGCAGCCAAATCCAATCAGCATCGGCACAATACTTCTTCCGGAAAGTCCCAGCTTTCTCAGAAGCTTATCCATAATAAAGGCAACGCGGGCCATATATCCGCTGTCCTCCAGAAGAGACAGGAAGAAGAACAGGGTTACAATAATCGGCAGGAAGCTCAGTACGCCGCCAACGCCGTTAAATATACCGTCGATCACCAGAGAGTGAACAACTTCATTCACCTGCGCCGCCTGCATGGCCTGATCCACCGCATCTGTCAGTGTTGTGATACCCGACTCCAAAATGCCCTGGAAAAATGCTCCAATTACATTAAAGGTCAGCCAAAATACCAGACCCATAATTCCAATAAACGCAGGAATTCCCGTATATTTTCCCGTAAGGAACTGGTCAATCCTTCTGCTTCTGGTTCTCTCCCTGCTTTCTCTTGGCTTGACCACTCCCTCCCTGCACACATCTTCAATATAATCAAACCGCATCTGAGCCACTGCTGCCGCCCGATCCATGCCGGTTTCTTCCTCTGTCTGCCGGGAAATTTCCTCCAGAATCATGGCTTCCTTATCTGTCAGCTTCAGCTGCTCCAGAATCTTTGGATCTCCCTCCATAACCTTGCTTCCTGCAAACCGGACCGGAATCTCCGCCTGAGCGGCATGATCCTCAATCAAATGCATCACTGCATGGATTCCTCTGTGAATCCCCTCTTCTCGCTTGCAAAAATCAATCTCCAGGGGACGCTCCTGATACCGGGCCACATGAAGCGCATGGCGAATCAGCTCCTCAATGCCCTCTCCCTTAGCAGCAGAAATGGGAATAACCGGAACTCCCAAAGCCTCCTCCATCTCATTCACCTTGACAGAGCCGCCATTTTCCCTCAGCTCATCCATCATATTCAGAGCCACTACCATGGGAATTTCCAGCTCAAGCAGCTGCATGGTCAGATACAGATTCCGTTCAATATTCGTGGCATCCACAATATTGATAATGCCCTTCGGTTTTTCCCGGATTACAAATTCTCTTGTTACGATTTCCTCGCTGCTGTAGGGAGACATGGAATAAATTCCGGGCAAGTCTGTAATCAGCGTATTTTCATGGCCGCGGATAACCCCGTCCTTTCGATCTACAGTAACTCCCGGGAAATTTCCCACATGCTGCTTGGAACCGGTCAGCTGATTAAACAATGTGGTTTTTCCGCAGTTCTGATTTCCCACAAGCGCAAAGGTCAAAACCTCACTGTCCGGAAGCGGCTTTTCCTCCTTCCGGTTGTGGAACTTTCCGCCCTCGCCGTATCCCGGATGAAGCTTCTCCTTTTTCTGGGGATTTTTCCAGCCTTCTCTTGCTTTTGACGCCTTTCCATTTTCCGCCTGCTTTCCGGAAAGCTCCCCATGCTCCCGGGCCTCGTGGGGTTCGCTGATCTCAATATTTTCTGCATCCTCCAGACGAATCGTCAATTCATAGCCATGAATGCGCAGCTCAATGGGATCTCCCATCGGTGCATATTTGACAACCGTTACCTCTGTTCCCTGAATCAGTCCCATATCCAGAAAGTGCTGGCGCAGCGCACCGCTTCCGCCTACTGCAAATATGGTCGCTGTCCTTCCAATCTGCAATTCACTCAGTTTCATGCTTCTTATCCTCTCCATATTAGTCTTATCTAACTTTGCGCTTTTACTATACGCTAAATGAGAAAAAAAGTCAATATGCTCTTTACAGGCTTATTCTGTCAGATACACTCTCCCGGACTACCAGTCTGTTTTCCAGTTCTCGATCCGGCGGCCGTACTCCATTTTCCATATATCCAAGCAGCATTTCGGCGCCTGCTGCCGCAATCTGGCTGGCATTTCTCTCTACTGTTGTCAGCTGCAGATCCGCATACCGCGGCAGCTCCAGATTATCAAAGCCAACCAGAGAAATCTCCTGGGGAACCCTGAGTCCCCGTCTGGCGAGGGCATTCTTTGCAGCCACTGCCATTTCATCATTAAAGCACAAAATTGCAGTAAGATTTGGATGTGCATCTATAAGCTGATTGGCCGCTGAATAGCCGCTGTTGTAACGGTAATTTCCATGAACCACAGGAAACTGATGAATCGAATATCCCCGTTTTCGCGCCGCATGAATCCAGCCCTGATGCCGAAAAATAGTTGCCTCCAGATTCGGCGGCCCTTCAATGATCCCAATATTTCGATGCCCATGATCTAACAGATACCCCATTGCCTTTTCCATTCCTCTGGATTCATTGGTTGTCACCACAGGAATATCAATCGGAACCCGGCGGCTCAGTGCTACCATAGGTATATGAAGAGCAAAGGCCTCCTCCAAAAAATCCAGATCCTGATCTCTCTGTGACATAATCAAAAGCCCGTCATACTGGCTGGGATTCAGACTTCCCGATTCATGCAGATCTATTCCCTTTACCACAATCTGATAACGCCCTCCAATCACTCCATAAACTCCTGTCAGAACACTGTGCAGCACATATGGAGAGGTCGCTGCACTGATACTGGAAAAATACAGGCCAATAATACGGGATTTCGAGTGTCTCAAATGAAGCGCTGCCTGATTGGGCATATATCCCATGGCTTGAGCCAGCGCAATAATCTCTTCTTTCTTTTTTGCCTTCACAGGGCCATTTCCTGTTAAGGCCCGGGATACCATAGAACGGGAAACTCCCGCCCTTTGTGCAATATCTGTAATCGTAACAGCCAATTTCTTCTCTCCTCCTGTTCAGATATCTCCAACTGCTGATATTAGAAACAGTATATCATAAAAAAATGCAAAGTGAAACGGATTTCACTTTTTCAGCAAAAAACAATTAATATTAAACAATATTTATTCCATATTCCTCTTTTATTTTGCATTTTACGCGACAAAATATAACAAATCCATATTATTCCATTCGATATATAGTATAATATGCATATTAATTTAAAATATTTTTGTTCACTTTTCCCCTTTCCCCATTTAAAAAAATATGTTAAAAAAATATTATCAAGTACGTTTGATTCAGAAGGGAGAATATCAATGAAAAAAAGAACAAAACAGATGATTTCTTTCAGTATAGCAGCTGCTATGGGACTGTCCCTGACTGCATGCGGCGGAAAACAGGCAGAAGCACCACAGACCACAGCTGCTGAAACAAAGGCTGAGGGAGCACAGGAAACTACAGAAGCTACAGCTTCCGAGGAACCGGTAACGATTCGTTTTTGCTGGTGGGGCGGCGATTCCCGTCATGCTGCTACAGAAAAAGCAGTGCAGGCCTTTATGGAAAAATATCCCCATATCACCGTTGAATGTGAATACGGCGCATGGACTGGCTGGGAGGAAAAGCAGTCCTTAAGTATTCTGAGCGGCGACTGTGCTGATGTGCTTCAGATCGGTTCTAACTGGGTTCATGATTACTCCAAGGGCGGCGAATCCTTCCTTGATCTGTACCAGTACAGCGACATTATTGATTTAACCCAGTTCCCGGAGGACAAATTAAAAGAGGACGAAATAAATGGAAAACTGATGGCTATTCCGATTTCTCTGACCGGCCGTCTGTTCTACTGGAATAAAACAACCTTTGATGAGGTTGGTGTTCCCATTCCTACCGATGAAGAATCTCTGATGGCTGCCGGCGCTGCCTTCAAGGCATATAATGAGGACTATTATCCCCTTGCTCTGGGCGAATACGACAGAATGATTTTTATGGTCTATTATCTGGAATCCAAATACGGAAAAGACTGGGTAACTGACGGAAAGATGAATTATACAGAAGCAGAAGTACAGGAAGGCCTGGAATTCATGAACAAGCTGGAAGCTGAGCACGTGATTCCATCTGTTGCAACCATCAACGGCGATATGTCTGACTCTCTGGATAAAAATGCAAAATGGATTGATGGAAAATATGCCGGCTTAATGGAATGGGATTCTGCTGTTACAAAAGTAAAAGACGCTATGGAAGGCAGTGTAAATAAACCCAATCAGGAATTTGTCATTGGTGATTTCATCAAATTCGGCGAATACCAGGGCGGCTTTACCAAACGTTCTATGGACTTTGCTATTAAATCCTCCACAGAGCATCCAAAGGAAGCTGCCATGCTTGTAAACTTCCTGTTAAACGAGCCGGAGGGCGTAGAAATCTGCTCCACCGAGCGCGGAATTCCCTGTTCAAAGGCTGCTATTTCCATTCTTGATGAAAAAGGAATTGGCGATTCCTTTGTAAAAGAAGCCAATGCAAAGGTTCTTGGCTACAGTCAGTTTTCTCAGGATCCTCAGTTTGACAACAGCGAGCTGAAGGCAAATCCTGACGGTCTGTACTACAAGGTATTTGGAACTCTCAGCTCCGGCGACATTACTCCGGAGGAAGGCGCGAAAACCCTCTGCGAGGGCATCACAGAAATTCTGGAACAGTAAATCCTTCTCTGAAAAAACTGTTCCGGGACACGAACTTAGTAAGGAATCTAAAAAAATGAACATATTAACCTGGGAAATTAGTTTAACAAAAGAACAGCTTGGATATGAAAAGCTGACACCTCCGGCCTCTGTAACCGGATACCTTCTGGATCCTGTCTCTCTGTCAGCTACAAGACGGAGACCGGCTGTAATCATCTGCCCCGGCGGCGGATACGGACATCTGTCCGACCGGGAGGGTGAGCCTGTTGCCATGCAGCTGGCCGCCATGGGCATTCACACTTTCATCCTGAAATACAGCCTCGCGCCGGATGTGTTTCCTGCCAGTCTTATGGAGCTGGCAGAAACCATATCCGAAATCAGGGCCCATGCAGATGCCTGGATGGTTGATCCAGACCGGATCCTGGTCTGCGGATTTTCTGCCGGAGGTCACCTGACCTGCTCCTTAGGCGCTTTCTGGAATCAGGAATTTCTCTGGAAGCCCTTAAATAAAAAGGCCGATGAAATCCGTCCTGACGGTATGATTCTCTGTTATCCGGTCATCACCTCCGGCGCTCACTGCCATCAGGGCTCCTTCCAGAATCTGCTGGGAACACATGCCAATGATGAAAACCTTCGCCGCTTGGTTTCTCTGGAACACCAGGTAGGCAGCCATACGCCAAAAACCTTTTTGTGGCATACGGCATCTGACAGCAATGTTCCTGTTGCAAACAGCCTTCTGCTTGCAGAAGCTCTGACTCGCCATCAGGTCAGCCTGGAGCTCCATATTTATCCCGTTGGCTGCCATGGTCTGTCACTGGCAACCGAAGAGGTTTCCTCCGCTGATGGCCGCTACGTAGAGCCCCAGTGCCAGAGCTGGATTTCTCTTTTAAAAACCTGGCTGGAGCATTTTTAAATTTATCATTGGATCAAAAACCGGCGGAGCGGCTTTTAGCCGCTCCGCCGAATTTATCTTCAGTCCTTATTCATTTCCTTCTAACAGATTTCTTGCCACATAAATTCCGCTGGCCGAAGCATGAGACAGAGAATGGGTAATTCCGCTTCCGTCTCCAATAATGTAAAGTCCCTTATGGCAGGATTCCAGCTTCTCATTTACCTGCACCTCCATATTATAGAACTTCACCTCAACGCCATAAAGAAGGGTATCGTCATTGGCCGTACCAGGCGCAATCTTATCCAAAGCATAGATCATCTCCATAATGCCGTCCAAAATCCGTTTCGGCAGCACCAGGCTCAGATCTCCCGGCGTAGCCTTTAAGGTCGGCGTAATAAACGCCTCTTCAATTCTTGCCGGAGTGGAACGCCGTCCTCGAATCAGATCCCCGAAACGCTGAACAATCACTCCGCCTCCCAGCATATTGCTTAAACGGGCAATGGATTCGCCATATCCATTGGAATCCTTAAACGGCTCAGAAAAGTGCTTTGCTACCAGAAGGGCAAAGTTGGTATTCTCCGTATGCTTGGAAGGATCCTCGTAGCTGTGTCCGTTTACCGTAATAATACCATTGGTATTCTCCGTAACAACTGCGCCCTTGGGATTCATACAGAAGGTCCGCACCTGATCTCCATATTTCTGTGTCCGATACACAATTTTACTTTCATACAGCTCATCTGTCAGGTGAGAAAATACATCGGCCGGAAGCTCTACCCGGACTCCAATATCAACCCGGTTCGAGCTGGTGGGAATCTGCAGCTCCTGACAGATCCACTCCATCCATTTGCTTCCGCTTCTTCCTACAGAAATAATACACTTTTCGCACTCATAGGTCTGGCCGTTACTGAAAATCTGATAACCTCCGTCCACTGCCGCAACAGAATCTACAGGAGAATCAAAATAAAAATCCACCTTTTCCTTCAGCTCCGCATACAGATTTTCCAGAACCAGATAGTTAATATCTGTACCCAGATGGCGTACAGATGCATTCAAAAGATGAAGGTCATGCTGAATACATTCTTTTTTAAACTTGGAACCGGCAGTAGAATACAGCTTCGTTCCTGCCCCGCCATAACGCAGATTAATATCATCTACATAATACATCAAATCAAGAGCCTGCTTCTTACCAATATATTTGTACAGAGTACCGCCAAAATCATTGGTAATATTGTACTTTCCATCTGAAAATGCTCCGGCTCCGCCAAACCCGCTCATAATAGAACAGCTCTTACAGCCAATGCAGGATTTGATCTTTTCCCCGTCAATGGGACATTTGCGCCGGCTCAGGGCATGGCCCGCCTCAAATACCCCAACCTTTAAATCTGGGCTCTTCTGACTTAATTCATATGCTGAAAAAATTCCGCCCGGCCCCGCTCCAATGATAATAACATCATACCGCATAAAAATACCTCCTAAAAAATAAGGTCAACTACAAAGGCATTGTAGTCAACCATTTCCGGCGGTTGGTAGAAACACCCATCCATATTATGGGCTTATACACATGCATATTACCATCTTTGATTGTATCATGGATATCCTCGTAATTCAACTTATAATCAGCCGTCTTTGCCTGCATAATCGTAACAGTTCAGCCATGCATCTTCCTGCCCGCTTACAGCGGACAAGAAGCGTTGGGCATCTGAACAGCTGCTGAATCTGCACATGGAATCGTGATCATTGTCACATAGTCCTCCTGACTCCGAATGGCCATTTCATTTAAGCCCTCCTCATAAGCATACCCTGTAAGCGCCAGGTTCCTCTCCTCTGCATAATCCAGAATTTTCTGATAAACCTCCGGAAGCCGCTCCCACGCGCCTACACAATAGGCTCTCAGAAATGCTCCCTTCGGCAAAACCTCATCATAAATCTCGGAATTGCCAGGACAATACGCAAAAAAGGAATCGTAACTGTTAAATTCTCCGCTGCGCACCGCATCCATGGAAATCCGGCTTCCAAAGCTGTCATAAAGATGAAACAGCTTTTTCAGGCGAAGGGAAAATTCTGCCGCAACGGAAAAATCCTCTTCATCGTACTTTCCGGAAATCGGAGCGGAACAGATAATCTTTCTCTCCGGAAGCGTACACAGCTCAATCTCTCCATGCCGCGCCTCAAAGCCTGCCTGCAGCCGCTGTGATTTTTGCTCCAAAAAGGCCTGAACCGACAACAGCTGACGGATGGACGCATCAATAAGCTGCTTCTTCTTTTCCATCATCCGGGAAAAAGACTCGTCTGACGGCCCTGTCACATATTCCCGTATTTCCTCAATCGACAGGCCAATTTTTCTCAATGTAAGAATCAGCTCCAGCTGTGCAAACTGAAAGCAGGAATAATAATGGTAGCCGTTTTCTCCGATGATTTCCGGGCAAAAAAGACCGATATCATTATAATAGTGAAGCGTCCGCTTATTTACCCCTGTTAATCTGGCAAATTCTCCGGAAGGATACAAATAATCATTTCTTTTCATAAAAGCACCTCTTGACCGTACAGTTACTGTACATAGTATGATACCCTACGACAACCAATAATTCAATTCAGAGAGGAAAACTTTTATGGAATTTACCTATGCAGACAAAAATCAGTGGCCGGAAATTAAGAAAATCTACCTGGAAGCCTTTCCCAAAGCGGAGCGAAAGCCATATTTATCGCTCCGTCATTCTGTCAAAAAGGGAAAAGCGCTTCTTATGACAGCCTCCGAAAACAATCAGCTTCTGGGCTTTACCGTCCTCATTCCTTATCAGGATATGGTAATGGTCGATTATCTGGCTGTATCCTCCCGAATCCGGAGCCGGGGAACCGGAAGTTATATCATGGAACAGGTTTGTAAGCATTTTTCAGACAAAAAGATTGTTCTTCTGATTGAACGCCTGGATGACGCTGCTGACAACAGCAGCCAGCGAATTGCCCGCCGGAAATTCTATCTGAAAAACGGATTTTCCTCCTCGGATCTCTTTATTACAGGCACAAGCGGAGAGATGGAAATCCTGAATTACGGCGGCAGGGTTTCCCAGGAGGAATATCTGAGTCTTCAGAAATATGCCCTTGGAAGCCTGTTTTTCAAGCTGTCCCATATCCGCATTATCCACGAAACCGCTTCCTAATGCTGACTATTTCCCACACCAACAGGAGGTCTTTCACAGCTTCATGAAAACTATATTTTCAACTGTAAAATTGAAAAAAGCCGCTCTTGCAGGACTTCTGGTTCTGGTTCTTGCATCTTCCCTGTGCCAGATGCTTCTGCCGGCTTTTCTCTCTCAAATGATCAGCCGCGGAGTTGCCGCAGGCGCTGACTCTGTCATCCTGATTTATGGAACTGTTATGGCAGGAATTACTGTACTTTCCTGTATTATCAGCTTTCTTTCTGTCAAAACAGCCTCGTCTGTTTCCACGGATTTCGCAGCACAGCTTAGGACAAAGGTCTTTTCCTCTGTCCTGGAATTTTCCGCCGCAGAGATGGATCACTTCGGCACTGCCAGCCTGATTACCCGCAGTACCTCTGACATTGCCAATGTGCAGAATTTTTTGACAATGCTTCTTCGCATAGGTCTTATGGCTCCGATGATGGCCGCTGCCGGACTGGTATTTTCTGCATCTACAGGCGGAAAAGTCAGCTCTGTTCTTCTGACCGCCATCCCTGTTTTACTGGCTGTGCTGACCCTTCTCATTACCCTTGCATCCCGCTGTTCTGTCCGCCTGCGGAAAAAGCTGGATCACATGAACCGTCTGTTTCTGGAGTCTTTGGAAGGAGTCCGTGTCATCCGCGCCTTTAACAGGCAGGATGCAGAATGCAGACGCTTTGAAAAGGCCAATGAAGACTACGCGCTTACGGCCATAGCCTCCGGACACATTACCAGTCTTTTGATGCCTGCCATTAGTGTTATTTTCGGTGTAACAACTGCCGCTGTTCTTGGAATCGGCGCCCGCTATGTAGAATCCGGAGCAATGGAAATTGGCTCTCTGGTAGCAAACAGTCAGTATATCAGCATGGTTCTTACTGCTGTTATGATGCTTTCGCTTGTGATTATGATGTTTCCTTCTACCTATGCCTGCGCCCGCCGGATTGCTGAGGTTCTGGACACGAAGCCCTCTATTAAAGATGGAAATTTTCCGCTGAAAAACCGTCCTCTGCGTTCCACCGTTGAATTTTCCCATGTGACTTTTTCCTATCCCGGAGCTGATGAACCAGTTTTAAAGGACGTAAGCTTTACTGCCCGCCCTGGCGAAGTTACTGCCATAATCGGAGGAACCGGGCGTGGAAAATCCACCATTTTAAAATTAATTTCAAGACTCTATGATCCCCTGTCCGGACAGGTTCTGATTGACGGAATCAATGCCAAAGAATACCGTATAGAGGATCTGCGTTCTCTGATTGGATATGTTCCTCAAAAAAACGTTCTGTTTTCCGGAGATATTGCAGAAAACCTGAATTTTGGAAAAGAAAATGGCCGGGAAGAGGATTGGAATATTGCTGCAAAAATCGCCTGCGCCGATGAATTTATTACAAAAAAAGAACAGGACTTCCATGAACCAGTAGCCCAGGGAGGCGCCAATTTATCCGGTGGTCAGCGTCAGCGCTTAGCCATCGCCCGGGCTCTTATGAAAAAGTCGGAAATCTATGTTTTTGATGACAGTTTCTCTGCTTTAGACATGAAAACAGACCACAGACTCCGCCAAAATCTGAAAGAATACACGGGAAATGCTGCTGTCATTCTTGTTGCTCAGAGAATCAGCAGTATTCTGGATGCAGATCAGATTTTAGTTGTAGATGACGGCAAAATTATCGGAAATGGAACGCATCAGGAACTGTTAAGCACCTGTCCGCTCTATCGGGAAATTGCAGAATTACAGTTGGGAGGTTCTCTGATATGAAACACACAGAAGTATGCAGACGGCTGCTAGGTTATCTGAAAATTCACTGGGCAAAGCTGATTTTTGTAATTGTATCTGCTGTTATCAGCACCGGTTTTATGGTATTTGCCCCCTTCCTTATAGGAAAGATAACAACAACTCTTTTTTCCAGTATAAAGGACGGTATTTTTTACTGGGATACTATTATAAAGCTGCTTTCTTCCCTTGTTTTTCTGTATCTGGTTTCCCAGTCTTTTTCGTTATTACAAGGCTTTCTGATGGCAAAAATCACGGCCCAGGTTATGCAGAAGCTTCGTCAGGATATCAGCGAAAAAATGCACCGTATGAAGCTCAGTTATTACGACAGCCATACCCGCGGCGAGCTGCTCAGTATTCTTACCAATGATGTGGATACCATCAACAATGCCATCAGTCAGAATCTGACCTCCCTGGTAACTCAGGTAACTACCGCTGTCGGTGTTCTCCTTATGATGCTTGCAATCAGCCCTGCCCTTTCCCTGATCCCATTCATTATGGTTCCCCTCTCCCTCTTCAGCGCGGCGGGTGTAATGAAAGCCAGTGAAAAACATTATGTGAAACAGCAGGAGCTTTTAGGACAGCTGGGCGGCTATATCGAAGAAATGTATCAGGGACAAACTGTTGTTCAGTCTTTTCACTATCAGGAACGGGCTAAAAAAGCTTTTGAGACGTATAATGAAGCCTTAAAAGTCAGTTCTCGGAAAGCAGAAATAACTGCCGGAGCTGTCAGTCCGATTACAACGCTTGTCAACGATCTGGGATATGTCCTCTGCGCTGTCGTTGGCTGTCTTGGTGCAATTACCGGAAAAATCACAGTAGGAAATGTACAGGCAATGCTGGAATACACCTGGCGTTTTGCGGATCCTTTTTCCGCTATTGCCGGAATGTCTGGAAGCTTCAGCGCTGCTGCAGCTGCTGGAAACCGGCTCTTTTCTCTGTTGGATGCAGAAGAAGAAATCCCGGATTCCTTACCTGGTATTATCCCTCAAAAGCGCCTTGGATCTGTCGTTTTTCAGGATGTCTCCTTTGGATATTCTCCAGATAAGCTGTTAATGAAACGAATTAATTTATGCGTAGAACCGGGAGAAAAAATTGCGATTGTAGGCCCGACTGGAGCTGGAAAAACCACGCTGATTAACCTGTTAATGCGCTTCTATGAACTAAACAGCGGATCGATTCTCGTAGATGGAATAGATATTCAAAAGATGCCTCGAAAAGAACTTAGAAGTCGTTTTGGAATGGTGCTTCAGGATACCTGGCTTTTTGAAGGTACTATTGCCGAAAATATCGGATATGCCAAAGAAAATATGACCGAAAAAAGCATTTATTCTGCCGCAGAATCAGCCTGTGCCCACAGCTTTATTAAGACCCTTCCTGGCGGATATCATATGATTCTTGGCAAAGGTGCTGAGAATATTTCTCAGGGAGAACGACAGCTTTTAACCATTGCCCGAGCCATTGCATCTGATCCGGAAATCATGATTCTGGATGAAGCAACCAGCAATGTAGATACCCATACAGAAGTCCTGATTCAGAAGGCAATGGCCGAGCTTATGAAGGGCCGTACCAGCTTTGTAATTGCCCACCGGCTGTCCACGATTCGCGATGCAGACAAGATTCTTTACATGGAAGACGGGGATATCAAAGAGGTGGGAACCCACAACGAGCTTATGGAAAAAAACGAAAAATATGCCTCTCTTTATCGAAGCCAATTCTCTTAAACCAGGGCATTTGCTGCCTGCATTCCTGTCTTTTTGTGCAGACAGAAATGCCCCGTTTTTATGATTTTAAATAGCCTGTTTTAACACATACTGCTCCACAAACTGGGCTACTCCATCCTCGTAGTGGCAGCCAGTTACATAATCTGCACACTGCTTTACCGCCTCTCCTGCATTGTCCATGGCGACGCCGATGCCTGCTTTCTTCAGCAGCACGGCGTCATTGCTGCCATCGCCAAATGCCATCACATGGCTCAGATCCAGGTTCAGATGGCTGCAGAGCCATTTCATTGCGCTTCCCTTGCTTACTCCTTTTTTTGTCAGCTCCAGACCATATCCGTCTGAGGTTATCGTAAACAAGCCATATGCTTCCAGCTCCTTTGCAGCGCCCTGCCAGGCCTCTGCCTCCTGGCAGATAATATTGATTTTTGTAACCTGGAATTTGCGGAAAATTTCCTCTCCATCCTGGTTTTCCTGCACTTTGCTGCAATATTTTTCAAAGGAATCTATCATAAGATATCGTTTTTCTCTTAGAAATTCTTCCTGAATTCTAGTCAGACGAAGCTGTCCGGTCTGTCTTAAAAGCTCCTCCTCTATCAGGATTCTGCCATCTGAAACAAGTTCCACAAAGGCATGGTACTTTTTCCCAATTCTGATCGCCTCCCGAAGCTGAGCGGCAGAAATTGCCTGACGATACAGCACCTGCTCAGTGCCGCCCCGGTAAATGACAGCGCCGTTTTCTGCAATCAGATAATCCATAACCGGAAGATTTGAAATCGGCACAATAGAGCGGCATCTTCCAGTGGCAACTACATAGAGCATTCCTTCATTTACCGCATGTTCAATTGCCCTGTAATTTCTTACAGAAACCTCATTATCATGGTGAAGCATGGTTCCATCCAGATCGGTTGCTATGATTCTGATTGTTTTATGCATGTTTTTCCCTCACAAATTCATCAATTGGTGTCCCATCAGTATCCGGCAGAGCTACGCCCAAAAGCTTTGCATAGGTCGGGGCCTGGTCAATCAGACGTCCCTTCTCCAACACTGCAGACTCTGCAAAATCCGGTCCCTTGGCCATGAAAACCGGCTGTGGGCCTTTCTGGGGATAATATCCATGGGAAGCTCTTCCATACCGGTAGTCCCTGTCTCCAAAGCTTTCTACCAGCGGGCCAGATGTACTTTCTCCGAAGGAGGTATAATCATCAGACTCAATTACAAAAGAGAATGGCCCGTTCAGTCTGTATTTTTCATCTGCCTCCTCTGCGGTAAGAACCTCGCTGATTCCATAAATTCCTTCCTCTCTCATCCAGCGCAGCAGCTGAAATACTCTCTGATACAGCTTTTCATCCAAAGGATCCTTAAGGTATACGACTGCAGAAAGTCCGTTAGACAGGCAGTAAGCTCTCCAGTCTGTAACATATCCGTCTTTCCTTACATCCAGAAAGCCATAATCTGCCAGCATCACATTCAAATTCATAATCCGCTGAACCTCCATCTGGCCATGATCACTAGTCACTACCAGATTCGTCTGCTCTGCAAGCCCCAGCTCCTCCTGCACTCCCATCAGCTGCTGAACAAACCGATCGGTATCCACTACAGCCCGATCCACCATTTCATGAAATACCCCATACTGATGTCTTGCTCCGTCAATATTTGCCGGATGAATCAAAAGCACGTCTGGCTGTTTTTCCCGCAGAATATCACAGGCACAGGCAATAATAAACTCATCAATATAAGGATGTCCCCAATGTTTCAGAATCGAACTGTTTTTTTCCACAATTCGAATCATGTCCTCATCACAGCCCATCTTACGAAATGCCTCTTCTATGGTTTCACCATTTTCCGGAACATACTCCGGAATCTTATAATCAATATCCTTATGACATCCCGTTACCGGCCAGAACACCGCAGCTGTAGTCAGGCCTTTTTCCTTGCATGCTGTAAAAATATCCCGTGAACAGATCACGTCTGCATAACGATTCCAGGGTGTTGGTTTCTGATTAAAGGCCAGAACAAAGTTGCTGGTAACTCCATGGCGATTGGGATAGTTTCCTGTCATCATTGTTGTGTGGCAGGGATAAGTAACCGTTGGATAAATAGACTCCACACGGTTAATTCTGCATCCTCCATCCAAATATTTCTGATATCCAGGCAAAGTGGAAAACAGTTCCAAATCCTCTGTTACCATGGCATCTGCTGAAAGTATAATCAACTTATTTTTCATTCTTTTCTCCTTCTGATTACCTACTGATTTAAAATCTTATTTACCTTTGTTTCCATATCAGCCAGGGTTGTATCTATATCGCTATTGTTGATATAAATAGCATCCAAAGCGCTTTTAATTGCCTCTGTCGCCTCTGTATAATTCGGATTGGAATATGCTGCACGATTTGCATAAGCCAGCTGATCTAATGCTACTCGAGCCATAGGCATTTCTGCAAAATAAGCTTTCATCGTATCCGATTCCCCGGCACTCTTTCTGGCTGGTAAATAACCAGTTTTAATCGAAGATTTCACTGTCTGCTCTGTGTCAGTCATAAAGTTAATAAACTCCCAGGCTGCTTCCTTTTTCTTGTCAGGAATCTTGCTCATCATAACCAGATTGCAGCCGCCGGTAGGGGTTCCGTAGCACTGATCCATAGGAATAAATCCTACTCCCAGTTCAAAGCCCAGCTCATCTGCGATAGATGCAAATTTCGTTAAATCACCGGTAGAACTAAACCAGATAGCTGTGTCTTCATTCTGCACATCTGCAGTTACTTTATCAGATTCATTACTGTTAAAAGCATGTACTACACCCTGATCAATCAAATCACGATAAAACCCAATTACTTCTTTTCCTGCCTCTGAATTCAGATTGGTAGCTGTCTCATCATCATTTAAAATAGAGCTTCCATGTTCAATCATAAAGGCATCCAAAGTCCAGGTATAACTGTACTGAGAAATCCCGTATTTTCCAGTTTTTTCATGTACACCAGTTGCCATTTCCTTCAAATCATCCCAGGTCTTTAAATTTGCACCGTCGTATCCAGCTTCTTTCAGCAAAGAATTATTGTAGTACATAATTGGAGTGCTTCTTAAATAGGGCAGACCATAACAGGAACCATCTACCTCACCGTTTAACAGCAGAGCATCGTAAAAATCTGTCATATCCACTCCAGATGCCGCAATATAGGAATCTAATGGTTCAATCACCCCATTTTCAGCAAATCTGCGAATCGAGCTAATCTCCATAACGGAGACATCCGGCATCTCATTGGCAACAAATGCTGCCTGAAGCTTCTGATGACACTCGTCGTAGGTTCCCTGGTATTCTGCTGTAACATGAATGCCCTTTTCCTTTCCTACTGTCTCATTAAATAACTCTGTCATCTCCAGATTATTTTCCTGAATTTTGTCTGTCCAGCAATACCAGTAGGTTAATTCCGTTACATTTCCGTCTGCGGTAGATTCCTCTTTTTTTCCTGCCTCACTGGACACAACAGCGCTGCTTTCTGCCTTATCTGTCCCGGAATTTCCGCATCCTGCCAAAGTTCCTGCAACGATACATGCCATTGCTGCTGCGCCTAAAATTCTCTTTTGATTTTTCATTTTCTTCTCCTCTTTATTTGTTCTTTTCGCTCTTTTAGCTGTTTTATATTAACCCTGTTTTGGGAAAATTTTTATGATTTTTACTTTACTCCCATATAGGTAAAACCTTTGATAATCTGCTTCTGGGCAATCATATAAATAAAAATAATCGGCGCCATCAGCAGTACATTTCCAGCCATTAAAATGTGCTGGTATACTCCATTTTCTACACTCCGCAGCATCGTCAATCCAACCGGAAGTGTCCGTACTGCATCCGTTGTCGTCAAAACCATCGGCCAAAAATAATCATTCCAGGTTCCAACAAATGTCAGCATTCCCAGCATAATAACTGTTGGTTTTGCAATGGGCAGCATAATATGCGTGATGATTTTCAATTCTCCGGCTTTATCCAGCCGCGCCGCCTCAATCAGCTCTTCCGGAATCTGCTTAAAATTCTGCCGCAGCATAAAAATTGCAAATGCGCTGGTAGCCTGCGGAAGAATCAGGGACCAGTAGGTATTGATCAGTCCCCACTTACTCAGCATTAAAAATACCGGAAGAAAAATCAGCTGCGAGGGAATCATCATAGTCGCCAGAATCACTCCAAAAGACAGTTTCTTTCCCAAAAATTCATATCTGGCAAACGCATAAGCAGCGGGAATCACCGTCACCATCTGCAAAACCATAATTCCAGCTGTTACAATAAGCGAATTTTTCAAAAAATGAAAAAATGGAATTACCTCAATTGCCCTTGCAAAATTTTCCCACTGAGGATCACTTACCCAGAATGTTGGCGGCGACTGAAGGGCCTGCGCCGCCGTCTTAAAGGCTGTTAATGCCATCCAGTAAAGGGGAACAAAAAAGATGGCTGTCAAAAGCAGATTTATCATGAATCTGACAGCTTTTGATATATATTTCATACTCCGTCTCCTATGCTTTTATGTTATTGATAGTGAACTTTTTTCTGCAGACATCCAAAATATACGAGGGTAAAAATACCTACAATTACCATTAAAATTACACCAACAGCAGATGCATAGCCGATCTTATAAAACTGAAATCCATACTGATAAATGTAATATACCAGGCTGGTAGTTGAATTCTGCGGTCCTCCGGCAGTCATCACATTTACTGTTTCAAAAACCTTAAAGGAACTGATAACAGCTGTAATAGACAGGAAGAACAAAGTCGGTGACAACATAGGAAGAGTAAGTTTGAAAAATGTCGTAACCGGATGTGCCTGATCCAGCTCTGCTGCCTCATAAATATACTTTGGAATACTCTGAAGCGCAGATAAAATAATCAATGTGTAATAGCCAACTCCCTTCCAGATATTAACCAAAATCAGGGAATACATTGCCACTTGAGGATCGTCCAGCCACCTTATTTTTTCGATTCCAAAGAATCCCAAAATATAATTTAAAAGGCCAATATCTCCATCCATAATCCACATCCAGATAAAGGCAATGGAAATCATAGGAAGTACATATGGTGTAAACATAATCACCTGTACAAGCCGTTCAAATTTGGCATTTTTATTAAGATAAAGAGCAAAAATCATCCCCAGTGTAATGCAGCCTGCCACGGTCCAAAAAGAAAACTGACAAGTATTTTTCAGCACCTGCATAAACTCCGGATCTGTCATCAGTGACACATAATTGTCCAGTCCGATGAACTTCATTTCTCCAACCATATTCCATTTATAAAAGCCCAATTTAAACATGTATAATATCGGATATACAAGAAACACAAGGCTGACTGCCATTGCGGGAGCTATCATCAAATAGGGCAGCCCTTTCCTCACTCCATCCTTCCATAAAGTGCCGATTTCCACATGCTCTGACTGCAGTTTGACTCTGCTATTTATTACGCCTGCATCCATCATAATCTCCTTCCTCTCGCTTAAAATTATCGGATTCTCTGTTCTTCCTCATCAAAATACAAGATTCTATTGTGAGGAATAAACATCTTTACATTCCCGTCAACAGCTTTCTTATCATCAAAAATTTTTGCCTGAATCCGTCCATAACAGGTATCAATTTTATACAGAGTTTCTATGCCCAGCATTTCATGGGTAATCACCTTTCCGTCAATTATCAATCCCTTTTGTTTTTCATCTGGCACATCCTCATAAAAGGTTACATACTCCGGGCGAAAGCCAAGATAGCAGACATTTTCAACCGGCAAATGCTCATAATGAACCTGATTCTGTTTCAATATATTCATAGGCGGTGTTCCAATAAACTGAGCTGTAAACACATTATCCGGGTCGTGATAAATTGTGTGAGGAGTCCCGCACTGCATGATTTTTCCCTTATTCATCAAAACAATCTGCGTTCCCATAGACATGGCCTCTACCTGGTCATGAGTCACATATACAAACGTAGAGCCCAGCCGGTTATGCAGCTCAATCAAATCTGTCCGCAGCTGTGAGCGCAGCTTGGCATCCAGATTGGACAAAGGTTCATCCATAAGAAAAACTCCCGGTTTTTTTACCATCGCTCTTGCCAAAGCAACTCTCTGACGCTGTCCTCCTGATAAAGCGCTGGGTTTTCGATTTAAGTATTCCTCCAGTCCAACCGATCTGCTGACTTCGCAAATACGTTCCTCCCTCTCTTTCTTTGCAACCCCTGCATTTTTAAGTCCAAATTCAATATTTTCCCTCACGGTCATGGTCGGATACAAAGCATAATTCTGAAAAACCATTGCAATATCTCTGTCGCCAGGTTTCACTTCCTTCATATCCTTCCCGTCAATATATAAGGTGCCTCCCGTCTCCTCTTCAAGTCCGGCAATCATGCGAAGTGTTGTAGATTTTCCACATCCGGACGGCCCGAGCAATACGGTAAAGCTTCCTTCTCCAATTTCAAGATTTAACCCTTCAATAACAGGTGCTTCTTTCCCATATGACTTCTCAATATTCTCCAAAACGATTTTACTTTCCACTCAATTTTCCTTTCTGATTTCATCCTGGTTTGTCTTCTCTGTATGAATAATTTACAGGCATCAGGTAAAAACCACTACCGCAAATTTGAAAATTTTAAGTAAACTCATCTCTTAAAAACAAATGAAATTTTCTTACATTTTTTAATATTCATTGAAATTGTCCATCTTTTTATGGTATTCTTACATCAGAAAATATGCGTGTTTGTTTCAAAGAGGAGGTATATTATGAAAATACGATCGTCAAACTTTCTTCATCTCCCTGTTTTCTTTCTGGCCGCCGCCCTTGCCCTGACTGGCTGCGGGGCCTCATCGGAAAAAAGCGTCACTGTAGCTGAGACTGCCGCCGCTGCCCCTGCTGCCGGATCCCCTTCCCCTGAAGGCGCCCTTGAAGAAAATGGCAGCGCCGACTTCGGAACCGCTGCAGACACCAGCGCGGGAAGCGAAATGCCTGCCCAAAACGAAAGCAGTCAGCCCACTCCGGTACAGGCTGGAAGAAAGCTGATCCGCACCGTATGGCTGGACATGGAAACAACCGATTTTGACAGCTCCATTCAGTCTGTCCATGAAAAAATCTCCGCTCTGGAAGGCTATACAGAACAGTCTGAGGTTACCGGAAGCCGTCTCAATTACGCCGGAGAACCGATTCTCCGTCACGCTTCCATGACTGTCCGAATTCCCACCAAACACCTGGAAGCCTTTCTCCAGGCAGCTCAGGCCAGCGGTAATGTTGTCAGCCAATCTGAAACCACAGAGGATGTTACTCTTCAATATTCTGATGTAGAAAGCCGAAAAAAATCTCTGGAAATTGAGCAGGAACGTATCTGGGCCCTGCTGGAAAAAGCAGAAAGTCTGGAATCTGTTATTGCTCTGGAAGAACGGCTTTCAGAAATCCGTTATGAACTGGAATCCCTGGAGGCACGCCTTCGCCTTTACAACAATCAGGTGGAATACAGCACCGTTCATCTAACCCTTTATGAAGCAGACGAAAGCCGCCTGACTCCATCTAAGCCACTGACTGCCGCCCAGCGAATCAGCCGCGATTTTCAAAACAATCTGGCTTCTATGGGACAGCTTCTTCTCAATTTACTTATCAGTATTTTGACCCTGGCGCCCTTCTGGGTTCCGGCTGTTCTCCTTATTCTTCTGCTTATCTGGCTCCTTAGAAGGAAAGTCGGCAATGCCAAATGTTTCTTCCGGAAAAAGAAAAAATCCACCCCGCAGGAGGGTGAATCCAATTCATAAGTTCTCTATAATACTGCAGGGCGGGGACCTTCGTCCCCGCCCTGCATCTGGTATTTTCCAATATTTTTCCTATACTGCAATATCATTCTCTTCCGTTTATAGTCTCCCCGCACGGCCAGTATCGACAGCTTCTGTAGCATAACACTTCTCAATCCCCGTCTCTTCCCGACTCCGATACTCCTGGATCCAGTCAATCAATAAAGAAGAAAGATTCACAGTAATCAGTGAAAAAACAATCCGCGCAACAGGAATATACGTTAAAGATAATACTAAAACCACCGTATCCGTAAACAAATATGCCCGTGATAAACGCCAATGAAGGATATGAGAAATTGTCAATGCCAATGCATCATCACCTCCACTGGATCCCCCCTGCCTTACAATCAATCCAACACCTACACCCACAAAAATACCACCTAACACAGCGGCAATGAGGGGATATTCCGATAAGTCAGGAAGCATTGGAGGAAACAGCTCCCAGATTTTATAAAAGCCTGACACAAACATGGTCGAAATAATGGATACCTTAATAAAATTTCCTCCCAGAAACTTAAACGCCAGCAGATAACAGGCAAGATCAAGAATCGGAGTAATATAAGCCGGAGACATTTGCAGCCAATGCTCAATAAGCAGCATCAGACCGATAACGCCGCCCTCTGTAATATTTGTTCGCTGATGGATATTGTGAACGCCAAACGTATATATCATTGCCCCAAGCATAATCAACAATATTTTTTTGACAGTCAGCCCATCCTTCACCTTGTTCCAAAGCTCAGATATATAAGATAACAACAAAAACAACCTCCTTGATTGGTTTATACTTTTATGATATAGTTATAAACTATATAGCAACTATACAGTCAAGGGGTATTTTATGAAAAATCTATTTTCCATTGGAGAACTGTCAAAACAACAAAATATTTCACGCCAGACTTTAATTTTTTATGATAAAATCGGCCTGTTTCCTCCTGCCTATGTTGATCCGGAAAATGGGTATCGATATTACAGTTCCAGTCAGCTCGATTATTTAGATACCATTTGTATTATGAAAAAAATCGGATTTTCTCTGAATGAAATCAAGACATACATGGAAAACTACACCATTGACCATTCTATTGTCACATTGCGCAAACAGCTTACTATCATTGAGCAGCAAATCCAGGAGCTGCAAATGATAAGAAACCGTGTGGAGCATCGCTGCCGGCAGCTGGAACATGCAGTCGCTATTCGTAACAGCAGTGATATTGTTGCCTTAGAAAACGTAAAAAACCAGTATATTCTGATCCAGGAGGTTCCCTCTCCTCACACCCTGGAGAGCGTCAGTATCGCTACAAAAGAGTGTTTTGTCCGCTCCTTCAGGGAACAGCTTCCCATCTTCTTCCAAAGCGGGGCAATCGTTCCCTATGAGCATATTTTAAATGGCAGATACACCGAAGCGGCATTTGCCTTTCTTCCCATTGAAAAAATCGATCACGTTCCTGGCGTTGTCAAGCTTCCTGCCGGAAAAAGTGTATTTACCTATCATACAGGAACTTATATTTCTATCGGAAAAGCATATGAACGAATCCTGGAATACTGCAGAAATAAGCATTTGCATATTATTTCAGATTCCTACGAATTTGCAATCAATGATTATCTCTCTACTGGAGATGAGGATGAATATATTACAAAAATTATGTTTTATGTGGAGTAAATGGGTGGTATGCGGCATTTTCTGATTTTTTCGCAAATGATGCATTGAACTTGCTTCGTCTGTTCCTTTTTATAACTGTCAAAGTTTGATGAATTATAGTTTTTATCAGTTATAACTGATAAAACTAGGAGTACATCTCTGGTTTGCGCACCATTCTTCAAAACTGGAAGCCATGACTCGCATCGTGGTTCCTACAGTAACAACCTTAAAATAATTTTTCTTCACCACATAATAGGTCTATGTAAATTTTATAGCTGACCATCCAGCCATTCATCAAAGCTCTTTTTAGAAATTCGGATAGAGCCGCCGATACGAACAGAACGGAATAAGCCTTGTTTTACCAGATTGTAAGCACTTGGTTTGCTGATACTCAGAATGTCCTGAATTTCATCAACCGTATAGGTTCTTTTATCAAATACTCCCTGCTTACTTTCTAACAACTGATTTAACTCTTCGATTTTTTCTTCAAACATAATTTTCCCTCCTACTTGTGACATCCTTTAATCAAGCTATTTAACTTGGCTAAAGTATATCAAACAGGAAACATTTTTTGAAGTTTGTTGATTGGAGGGACAACATCCTTGATAAAATCAAAGTTAGTACATAAGCATTCCCTATATTTGTCCTCCCCCCTGGGAGTATACTCTATAGGGTGGTCGTCAAACGGCTGACTGCTTACCAGCCCAAAATCGTAACGAAAATGAAAAAAACGGATTGATTTAGAATATTTTCTAATCAATCCGCTTAGTACGTTTCCTGCGGGAATCGAACCCACAACTAGCGCTTAGGAGGCGCTTGTTATATCCATTTAACTAAGGAAACCAATGCCGATTTTCAGTTTAAAATCAAGATTTTCTATGATTTCTGCCTTCGAAATCGGTATCTGGACCATTCATTTTTCTGGGACTGAAACTATCCCAGTCTATCCTGAGAACTGCAAAGGCAATCCCCACTTTGCTTATTATAAAGAAAAACACCCTGATCGTCAAGGGTGTTTTCCCACATTTCCTTTATTCCCTGCACACATTCACCCAGTCTACTGTATCCGCAGCCCGTTCCAGCTCCGGAATTGTCAGCTTCACAGCGCTGTGATCATTCCCGTCTCTACGCCCAAGGCCTCTGCCCTAGCCTTCCACAAACTTTGCAGCTCCCTGCATCCAGATCTGCCCTTTAAACCGGCGGCCAACCTTCGGCTCGCCCATCAGGTCCTCCGCCCCGATACCTACATGAAAAAGCATATCGTTGCAGTCCAGCGTCAGATCGTAAACCATTTCTCCTGTAAAGCTGTTTTTCTTTTCTTCAATGTGGGTAATCTCGCCAATCACAGAATACTGGTCGCACTCAATTCCACAGGGCATAAAGCAGGAATCTACAATGGAATACAAATCTTCCTTCATGGCTCTCCTGGAGATCTGAGAATACATATCAATATCCTCAATGGTCAGGGTCTCCATGGCATCCTCATCTCCGTTTTTTGCCGCCTCAATCAGGTTTGTGCGATCCTTTGCTGCCACCTTTGCCAGCTCAATCTGCTTTCTCGTTTTGTGAAGCGGAAGAAGAATTTTGCCATCCATCGCCAGACCGGTCAGATTCACAGCTTCTACCTGGCGGGATGATTTATTCAGCTTCCGTTCCCGATATTCAAAACCATTTTCTAAATAAAAAATCAGAGAAATTCCTACTCGATATTCATCCAGAAGGCCGGCATAGGTTTCCTTTTCTGTGTGCCGCTGAATGGAGCATTCTGCTTTTGATGATATATCGCTGCTGCTCAGATAGGGATAATAAAACTCCCGATGGAATATTCCCTGTTCATCCATCTCCCCTACCAGAACAATCCCCATACCGGGAGCCAGCTCTGCTCTCAGCTCACAGAGATTCTCATCGGTATCTATCTCGATTCTCCGTCTCAGAGCTGTCTTTTCCAGCTCTAAAAGCATTTTCTCAATATCCCGCTTTTTTATATAAGTACGAAATCCAACACTTCTCAAAAATCTATGCATTCCTTCACCTTCTTTTCTTTGTACGGAATCAGCTCTGCATTCTCTGCTTATCGGCTATTCCTGTTTACCGCCTGTTCCAGCTTATCGGTCAATTCCACTTACCAGATCTTCCAACTTACCGCCTGTTCCAGCTTACAGACGGTTCCGTTGACCGAAAAAATAACGCTTACTGAAAGGCCTTCACTTTCTGCTGTCTTTTTCATTCACTTTCTCATTTTCAGAGTCAGGAAAAGGCGAAGAAAGTCCTTCGCCTTACATCTACCCAATCATTATACATGATAGCTTCTCTTTTTTCAATTGTAACCTTTGCTTTTTCCTTATTCACCGCCGCATTACCAGACTTCCTCGTCTCCGCACATTCGACTGGCCTCCCCGCTCGGGCATTCCGCTCCCTCCCCGCATTCCTTCTACTTCCTCTATAGCTAATCGTCTGTCTCCACCCGCAGCATCCTATAGCCGATTCCCACATGAGTCTGGATATACTGAGGATCCGAAGGATCCTTTTCAATCTTTTTCCGCAATGTTGCCATAAATACCCGCAGAGACGCCACATCATTATCCCAGCTGCTTCCCCAGACTTCTTTGGTAATATAAGAATGCGTCAGCACCTTTCCCACATTCCGGGCTAGGAGGCAGAGCAGCTTGTATTCGATCGGAGTTAGATGAAGCTGAGTTCCGTTCAGAAAAACACAGCAGGACGCATAATCAATCTTCAAATCTCCATTTTCAAACACAGAATGATTGTCTTCACCTGCTGCCGCCATATAATTCAGACGTCGAAAGGTTACCCGCAGGCGGGCCAGCAGCTCTTCTACAGAAAAAGGCTTGGTCAGATAATCATCTGCACCTGCGTCCAGAGCTTCAATTTTATCCGTCTCCTCGCTGCGGGCGCTGATCACAATAATCGGCATTTTCGACCAGCTGCGCACCTTTCGAATAACATCCACTCCATCCATATCCGGCAGACCCAGATCCAGAAGCATCACCTCCGGATTTCTCGATACCGTTTCCATAATTGCCTGCCCGCCATTTTCCGCTGTACAGTATTTATAATCTCTTGTCTCCAGGGTGGTTGTAATCAAATTTCGGATCGCTCCGTCATCCTCTACCACCAGTACCAACGGTTTATTCACGTAATGTTACCTCCTCTTCTGGCAATGTAAAACGAAACAGCGCGCCGTGGGGCTGATTATCCAGCGCCTCTATCGTTCCCCCATGTGCCATAATAATAGACCTGCATAAAGACAATCCCAATCCCAGGCTCCTCCTGCTGTCTACCACTCCTTCGCCTGCAACAAAAAACCTGTCAAAAACCCGGGCCTTTGCTTCATCAGAAAGCCCCCTTCCGTTGTCGGCAATATCCACCACCACACAATTTTCCTGCCTTCTGGCAGATATGGTAATCCGGGAACCAGGCGGCGTGTATTTCATGGCATTGTCCACAATATTAATAATCACCTGCATAATCAGTCTGGCATCTATTTTCACCAGGAAAAATTCCTCTGACGGCACCACCAAAATTTCATGATCCGTCTTTCTCCGATTTATATGCTGCAGTGCTTCTGTAATCACCTCATCCATCAGCTCTGTAGATAAATGAAGCTGCATAGTTCCATCTTCAATTCTGGTAACAGAAAGAAGATTCTCCACCAGATTAATCAGCCACAGGGAATCATCATAAATATTTTCATACAGCTGTCTGCGGCTGCCGCTGTCCAGACTGTTTTCATTCGACAGCAGAATCCCCGCATTTCCCGAAATCGTAGTCAGCGGCGTCCTCAAATCATGGGAAATTGAGCGGAGAAGATTGGCTCGAAGCTGCTCATTTTTCGCCAGAAGAGCACTTTCCTCCCTGGCCCTCAGCGCCTCCTCCTTTTCCAATGCCAGAGCGCATTCTCCCAGAATGGAAATCGTGATACTGTACTCAAATTTTTCCGGCTCTTCCTCCGGACCTGGAATCGGAATGCCGACAGCCCCATAAACCCTGTCTCCAGAACGAATTGCCAGGTAGCGGCACCGTGTCTGCGGCATGATCTCCGTTCCTGCCCCGGCCGGTTCTCCGCTGCAAAACGCCTGCTCTGCTGCCTGCCGCTCCTTTTTGCTGCTGTATTCTGCATGGCGCAGCATTTTCTGCTCCAGATTTCCTGTCTCATGCTCCGGCTCTGCCGGGAATATATACGGCGCCGACAAGCCGTCCGCTTCTGCCATATAAAAAATAATATCCCGCCTCAGAAGTTTCACCAGCTGTCCTGCAACCACTCGAAGCATTTCTCTGCGTTCCCCCTGCTGCTGGATCAGCTGATTGGTTTCCAGAAGAATATGCGTTCTATAGGCTGCCTCCGACGCATCCTTTGTCTGCTGCTTCATACGTACTGCCAGCGTACTGGTAATAAATGCTGTCAAAAACATGGTCAGAAATGTAACTGGATAATCATCACTGTAGGCCTTCAGCGTAAAATACGGCACAGTAAAAAAATAATTAAAGGCCAGTACGCTGAACACCGAGGAAATAAGCCCGTAAATCCTCCGGGATGTTGCCACAGATATAAACAGCACGCCAATAATATAAGCCATAATAATATTGGATTCCGGCAGATTTATCTTCTGAAAAAGCGTTCCTGTGCCCGTTGCCGCTGCCAGAAGCAGAATGCTTTTTGCAATATCGCCAATCCTGGTAATTCTTTCCCCTCTGTACCCCTGCGCCACCATACTTCCTCCTCTGCACCGCTTATTTCTTTTATAACTATAACACGTTTCTCCCACAGAAGAAATCCTGTATTTCGCCCTATCTGTTCCACTGACATTAAGCTTTCATTAAAATCAGGAATCCTTATCAAATTTCCATTTTCATATTTATAAAATCTTAACAGGAGCGCCCAAACGCCAATCCAAAACTAATGCAGAATCCTTTATAATATAATTAAAGATAACAACTAAACTGACACAATAAAAAAGAAGCCAGGAAAGGAAGGTGACATTATGGCAGCGGTAATCATTATTGCAATCATTTGTTTTCTGTTTATTATGGGGTATCGGTTTATGGAGAAATTTGACGGATTTCTCAGCACCTCTGCCTGCGTGCAGGAGGAGGAAATCCTGGATCGAAAAAATCGCCGTTTTTCGTTCCATATGACCTTGAAACAGGCCTCCTGACCTTCTTTTCCTATGGTTCTGAAGCAAAATGGGCTGCGGAAAACAAAAACTGTTTTCCGCAGCCCATTTCTCATCCTTTTTCTGCTTATGGTATGGGGGATTCAGCAGAATTTTCTGTCCCGGCAGACTGAAAATACCTTCTGCCGGGACAAGGGAAACAAATACTTCCCGATTTATACAACACCCTGAGCAATCATGGCTTCTACAACCTTCTCAAAGCCTGCAATGTTGGCGCCTGCCACATAGTTGCCCTCTACGCCGTAGCGCTTTCCGGCATCATCCACTTTTGCGAAGATATTTACCATAATGTCATGAAGTTTTGCATCTACCTCTTCAAAGCTCCAGGACATTCTCAGGCTGTTCTGGCTCTGCTCCAGACCGGAGGTTGCCACGCCGCCTGCATTTGCTGCCTTACCCGGCATAAACAGCATTCCGTTTGCCAGGAAGAAATCGGTTGCTTCTCTGGTGGAAGGCATATTCGCACCCTCGGCAACTGCGAAGCAGCCGTTTGCCTTTAATGCCTTTGCATCATCCAGATTCAGTTCATTCTGGGTTGCACAGGGCAGAGCAATGTCGCAGGGAATGGTCCAGATGCCCTTGCCTTCTGTATATACAGCGCCCGGAACAGCATCTGCATACTCTTTGATACGTCCGCGGCGTACTTCCTTAATCTCCTTTACAACATCCAGCTTAATACCGTCCTTGTCGTAAATATAACCGTTGGAATCGCTCATGGCAACAACCTTTGCGCCCAGCTGCTGCGCTTTCTCTGTCGCATAAATTGCCACATTTCCGGAACCGGATACCAGAACCCGCTGTCCCTCCAGAGTCTTTCCATTGTGCTTTAACATTTCATCCAGAATATAAATCAGTCCATAGCCGGTTGCCTGAGTTCTTGCCAGAGAACCGCCAAAGGTCAGACCCTTACCAGTCAGAACACCCTCGTATAATCCAGTCAGTCTCTTATACTGGCCGAACATATAGCCAACCTCTCTTCCGCCAACACCAATATCGCCGGCAGGAATATCGGTATCCTTGCCAATGTGGCGATACAGCTCAGTCATAAAGCTCTGGCAGAAGGCCATGATTTCACGATCAGATTTGCCCTTGGGATCAAAGTTTGAGCCGCCCTTACCGCCGCCCATGGGAAGCCCGGTCAGAGAATTTTTCAGAGTCTGCTCAAAGCCCAGGAATTTTAAAATACTCTGGTTTACAGACGGATGGAAACGCAGACCGCCCTTGTAAGGTCCGATAGCGCTGTTAAACTGTACACGGTAGCCCTTATTCACCTGTACATTTCCCTTGTCATCCACCCACGGAACCTTGAAGGAAACAATTCTTTCCGGCTCTGTAAAACGCTCCAGAACACCAGCCTTGCGATATTTCTCTTCGTTTGCGTCAATTACCAGCTTTAAAGAGTCTAATACCTCTTTTACTGCCTGATGGAATTCCGGCTCGCCCGGATTCTGTTCAACAACTCTGTTATAGATCTCATCAACATAGGACATTTTCATTCTCCTCCTTGCATTTCCCATAAAATTAAGAAAGAATGTGCTTCGGTACATTCTCGCGCTGAAGCACAGCTGTATCAACAGCCATTTTCCACTGGCGCACAATGCGCAGCCTTGCGGTAAAATTCTCTTCCGCCGCATGGCGATCCCTGCGAAGCGCTTTCTTTCACAGGACGCAATTTCCTATGAAAGAAAGACAGGGCTCTGCCATACGGCAGAGCCCCTTCGCTCGTTTCTTTTCGTAGAAAAATTATAGCAACTTAATCTTCTAAAGTCAATATGTCTGGAAAGATTTTTCACTCTTTTTCGGCAGACTATGTCCCTTGTCACAAAGAAGACTTCTCATACTATTCAGGCTTATTGTCAGTGTAGACATATTGTGCAGCAGAGCAGAGGCTGTCGGCTGAATCCATCCAGCTACGCCCAAAACAATCAGTCCGCTGTTAATTCCAATAATTTCTTTGTAATTTTTATGAATCCGCCGCATCATGGCATCAGAAAGATATTTCAGCATAACAATTTCGTGCAGATCCTCCGCCTCAATCATAATATCCGCAATCTCTCTGGCAAGCTCCGCACCACCGCTGACAGCAATTCCCGCATCTGAAGCAGACAAAGCCGGCGAATCATTGATTCCGTCTCCAATCATCACTACCTTCCTGCCTGCCGCCTTTTCTCTTTCAATAAAATCCGCTTTATCCTCTGGCAAAACCTCTGAATAATACTCGTCCACACCAACACGCTGGGCAATGGATGCTGCCGTTTTCTCACTGTCTCCCGTCATCATGACAATTTTTGAAATGCCTGCTTCCCTAAGAAGTTGAATAACCGCTTTCGCCTCCTCCCGCAGAGGATCCTCAATGCAGATAACTGCCGCCAGTTCTCCGTCTACTGCCAGATACAAATGGGAATACTCCTCCGGCAGCTCCTCAAACCTCTGTTGGTATTCCGGACGTATCCGGCATTTCTCATCTTCAAAAACAAAATGCCTGCTTCCCACAATTACCCGCTTTTCCTCTATATAAGAAGAAATTCCATGGGCCACAATATATTCTACCTTTGAATGCATTTCCTCGTGGTACAGTTTTCTCTTTTTTGCAGCCTCCACCACAGCCCTGGCCATAGAATGCGGAAAATGCTCCTCTAAACAGGCCGCAATGCGCAGTGCCTCCGACTCCGGATAATCTCCAAAAACAACCACCGCTTTTACTGTCGGCTTTGCCCTCGTCAGGGTACCTGTCTTATCAAATACAATCGTATCCGCCTCTGCCACCGCTTCCAGATATTTGCCGCCCTTTACCGTCAGTCCGGCCTGCCCTGCCTGCCGGATTGCAGAAAGTACGGCAATTGGCATAGCCAGCTTCAGAGCACAGGAAAAATCTACCATAAGAACGGAAAGAGCCTTTGTCACATTCCGGGTCATCAGCCAGACCGCGCCTGTTCCCAAAAGGGTATATGGCACCAGGCGGTCTGCCAGATGCTCTGCCTTGCTTTCCAGACCGGATTTCAGTTTTTCCGACTCCTCAATCATAGCCGCGATTTTTTCAAACCGGGTTGAACCGGAAACCGCTCTGACCACAATCTCCAACTCTCCCTCTTCCAAAACAGTTCCTGCAAATACTGACTGACCCTCCGTCCTTCTTACAGGAAGCGCCTCACCGGTTAAAGAAGCCTGATTCACCATACCTTCCCCGGCAGACACCTCTCCGTCAAAGGGAATCACCATTCCCATATATATCACAACCGTATCTCCCGGCAAAACCTTCGAGGAAGGAACCAGGATCTCCTGTTCTCCACGTTTAAGCCATACCTTTTTTACCTGAACCGACATGCTTCGCGCTAGATCTCCCACTGATTTTTTGTGGGTCCATTCTTCCAGCAGTTCTCCGATTCCGAGAAGAAACATAACCGATCCGGCTATATTAAAATCCCCCCGCAATACAGACACACTAATAGCTGTAGCATCCAGAACCGGCACCTCGATCTTTCCTCTGGCCAGACACCCAATTCCTTTTCCTATGTATCTTACTGCTTTCCATCCAAGCCAAAGTTTTCTGACCGGACTGGGAAGAATCAGCTTTCCTGCATAATGAAGCAATGTTTTTTCAATCAGCTGTTCCCTGTAAAAGGTATTCAGCGTCCGGCCTGAGGATGCCAGAACCTGCTCCGGTATCTCCGCAGTTTCAAAGCGAAACCGCCTTAAAATCCAAATCAGCTTTTCTCTGTCTCCTGTATAGCAGATTGCTGCATCTGCGGTACGCTCATACACCTTTACGTTTGTAATGCCTTCCTGCTTTTCCAGAAACCAGCAAAGAGTATCCGCCTCCGCATACGTCATCCTGCTCCGAACGACGTGAATGCGAAGGCGGCCTTTTATTTCATGCTTAATAATAAAATTCATGTGAATTACCTGTACGATTTATTCTGATTTGTTTGTGTCTTATTTGTTTTTCTTATTAGTTTTTCTTATTTGTTTTTTCCTTATTTCTCCTCTTCCTGCTCTTCCTCACCGGCATCTTCGAACAGCCCTCCCTGAACCTGCATGGCCGCCTCTTCGGCCCGCTTTTCATTAATCAGCTGCGCCTCTGCAAGAATATCTTCCGCATTTTCCTGAACAGCCTCCGCTGTTTCCATTACACACTCCTTTGCCCGCAGAACAGCCGCTGTACAGTTTGTATACACTCTTTTTGCATCCTTACTGGTAAGAAGCTTTACTCCCGCAGTTCCAAACAGGACTCCTCCTGCAAAAATTCCAATTTTCTTCAAAGCAGAATCACTAAACATAATAAATACCTCCTGATTATTTGTGTTGATAGCCCGTATAAAATACCATGATAAAGCAAAAAACTGCAGCCCAGGCCCAAAACCTATGCTGTTTCACTACTGTCTTCACCTCCTTTCCAATGCAGAAGCAGGCTTATTCCTGAATCGAAATCACCGTAAATCCAGCCTTTTCTACAGCCTGAATCAATACGTCTTCCTCCACTTCCCGATCAAATGCCAGCCTTGCACATCCCTTCTCAAGATCTACCTGCGCAGAAACACCCTCTATTCTGTTCAACTCATCCGACACGCTCTGTACACAGCGGGCACAGTGCATTCCTGAAATCATCATGGTTTTTCTGTCAATTACAGATCCCTCCAGTTTTTTCCTTTTCACTTTCTGGCTGTTATGACATGTGCCTCCAGCAGGACATCCCACGCACTTTACTCCTCTTCGTTTTGCCCTGATAAGATAAGCTACCGCTCCTCCTACCAGAACAACCAGAACAGCTGCTCCTATCAGATTCTCCATAGTATCCCTCCTCTAATTGAAAAGCGGCAGGCAAAACAGCAAGGTTTCGCCCGCCACCCGAATATTCCTTATGATCGTGCAGCATGTAAGCTGTATTCAGAAGCAAATTCCTTCTCAGATTTGCGGATTCTCCACAGAACAATCAGCGCAAATACAAGAACTGCAATCAGTCCGGGAACAAATGCAGTTCCAAGAGAACCGGTTGTTACCCATGTGCCGATCTGATATACCAGGAATGCCACGGTATAGCCTGTGCCAAGCTGAAGACAAATTCCGCCCAGCAGCCATTTTCCACTCTTCATTTCAGAATTCATAGCTCCCAGAGCTGCAAAGCAGGGCGGTGTATACAAGTTAAACATCAGATAAGCCAGAGCCGCTGCCTTCGTCAGTCCCATAACCGCTGCCACTTCACTTCCGCTTCCAACCAGTGCCAGCTCTTCCGTATCGATCAAACTTGTCACACCATATACCACTGCCAGTGTACCAACCACATTTTCCTTTGCAATAAAACCAGTTACTGCCGCTGCCGCAAGCTGCCATGCGCCAAATCCCAGCGGAATAAACAGAAGGGCAAAGGGATGGGCAATCGAAGCCAAAATGGAGGTTCCTTCTGCTCCCTCCCCAACCAGCTGAAGCTGCCAGTTAAAGCTCTGCATAATCTGTACTGCGGTGTTGCACACCAGAATAATGGTTCCAGCCTTGACAATATAGGCCTTCCCCCGCTCCAGCATAGAAATGCAGGCTCTCTTCAGGCTTGGAATTTTATACTCCGGAAGCTCAATGATAAAAAATGATTTTCTGTATTTCTGACCGGTAATCTTTTTCACCAGCAGAGCGCCCAGAAGCACCAGCAAAATTCCAACCAGATACATGGTTGCAGAAACCCACCATGCATCTGCAAAAAACGCCCCCGCAAACAGCGCTATAACCGGAATCTTTGCTCCACAGGGCATAAAGGGTGTCAGCATGGCCGTAGTCCGGCGCTCTCTTTCATTACGAATGGTACGGCAGGCCATAACACCGGGAATCGCACATCCTGTACCAATGACCATCGGAATGACAGATTTACCGGAAAGTCCGACACGCTTAAAAATCGGATCCAGAACTACGGTTGCTCTTGCCATGTATCCACAATCTTCCAACAGTGCAATCAGGAAATACATCACCATAACCAGCGGAAGGAAGCCAACCACTGCGCCAACGCCGCCGATAATACCATCAACAAGAAGCGCATATAACAGAGGACTGGCATTTTCCATCTTTCCGCCAACCCAGCCCTGGAAGGCTTCAATCCATCCTACCAGCCAGTCAGCAATCCAGGTTCCCAGTGTTGTCTGTGAAATATAAAATACCAGGAAAATCACAGCCACAAAAATCGGAATTCCAATGATCTTATGAGTAATGATGGCGTCAATCTTATCCTGAATATTTTTATCCTTCGTAAATACCTTTCGCTTTTCTGCCTGCTTTACAATGCTGTTCACAAAAGCGAATCTCTTTCGATCCTCCGCCTCTACAGCCGCCTTATCCTTCAAATCAATATCTGCCTGGACATAAGGCGCTCTCTGCCCCATTCCAACCAGCTCTGCCGCGGCATGAACAGCCTCCTTCAATCCCTCATGACCGGAAGAAGTTGAAACCGTCTTGATAACCGGGCATCCCAGCTTTTCAGAAAGAAGCTTTTCATCAATCTTCGTCTGCTTCTTTTCCACCAGATCGCTTTTATTCAATGCAACCACCACCGGAATTCCCAGTTCCAGCAGCTGCGTAGTAAAAAACAGGCTTCTGCTTAAATTCGTGGCGTCCACAATATTAATAATGACATCCGGTTTCTCATTCTTCACATACGCACTGGTAATGCTTTCCTCTGACGTAAACGGAGACATGGAATAGGCGCCCGGTAAATCAACCGCAACAATCTCTTCCATTCCGTTATAATAGCTCTTTTTTATCGGGCTTTCCTTTCGCTCCACTGTAACTCCCGCCCAGTTGCCGACATGCTCATTTCTGCCGGTCAGGGCATTATACATGGTGGTTTTTCCACTGTTCGGATTTCCTGCAAAAGCAATCCTCATAATCCTGCCTCCCTTATGGTATTATAATTTTCTAACCTTAATTAGCATACACTAACTGTGTTCCCAAAAAAATAACAGTCTTGATGCTGTTCTTATATTGAAATAGCCTTCGCTAAATCAGTATCCATATTATAACGTCCATCCTTAATAGAAACGACGCATCCGCCTTTCAGATGAGAAACTACTGTAATCGGCTCGCCGCTGTAACAGCCTAAGGAAAATAGAAAAGCGGTCAGTTCTTCATCCTCTGTTGCAATATCCTTTACGATATATTCTTCCCCTTCTTTTGCATTCAGCAGATTCATTTTTATAAATTCACTCCTTTAAACGCCTTCGGCACTGAAAACCTTTTTCCATTGATTGATTAATTTATTCTCACTTAAGTTAGTTTACTCTAATTGCAGTTTATTGTCAATTACTTTTTTGCGTTTTTTTAATTTCATGTAACATATCACATAAGTTTCTTCTCAAAATCCATATCAGAAATAACCGAATCCCATAAAGTTCTGGAAACAAGCTTGGGGCTATCGCAAATTAGTGCAACAGCCCCTTTAAACCAGAATTCTATAATCCCCTTATTGCTCCGCAATCCTTGCAGCCAGATCCTCCAGATACATCCACCGCTCCATTTTCTCCTCCAGAGCAGTCTCTGCCTCCTCCTTTTCCGCCATCAGCTGATTCAGCTTTACAAAATCATGGGCAGAGGCCTCTATAGCCTGATCCAGTTCGGCAATCTTTTCCTCAAGAGCTGCCATATCCGCCTCTATGGTTTCATAATCCTTCTGCTCTCTGTAGGTAAACTTCAGCTTCTGCGGGCCGCGGGTCCGCTGTCCCTTTTCTTTTACAGGCGTTTCCTGCTTTGCCGCTGTTCTGCTGCCGCCCTGTTCTTCCTCTTCCAGGGCAGCCTCTGCTGCCTTTCTGGCTGCATAATCCGTATATCCGCCCTCATACTGTCTGAGCTTTCCATCTCCCTCAAAGGCAAAAATACGCTTCATGGTACGATCCAGGAAATAACGGTCATGGGATATGGCAACCACAATTCCCTCATAGCGATCCAGATAATCCTCCAAAATCGTCAGAGTGGCAATATCCAGATCATTGGTAATCTCGTCCAGCAGCAGAAAATTAGGAGAAGAACAAAGCACACGCAAAAGGTTCAGCCGTTTTTTCTCACCGCCGGACAGCTTTCCAATGGGACTGTACTGTTTCTCCGGTGTAAATAAAAACTTTTCCAGCATAGCCGAAGCAGATAAAACTCCATCCACGGTCTGAATATACTCTGCCGTATCCTTCACATAATCAATCACCCTCTGCTCCGGATTCATATAAGAAAAATCAATGCCATGGCTGTCTGCGTCCTCCTCCGGCACTTCCGATGCAATCTCCTGGGCATAATATCCCATTTTCACCGTCTGCCCCACAACAACCTGACCAGAATCCGGAGCAAGCAGCCCTGCAATTATTTTCATCAGCGTGGACTTTCCACATCCATTAGAGCCAATAAAGCCTACCCGATCACCCTTTAAGAAAATATAACTGAAATCATCGATCAGCTTTCTTTCCCCGTATCCCTTGCAGATATGATCCAGCTCAACCGTTGTCTTTCCCAGACGTGTGGAAATCGAGCTTAATTCCAGCTTTGAATCCTGTACCGGAGCTTCCCGATCCCTCAGCTCCTCATATCTCTGAATGTGAGCCTTCTGCTTTGTAGAACGGGCCCTTGCCCCTCTGCGCATCCATTCCAGCTCTACCCGCAGAATAGACTGGCGTTTTCTCTCACTGGCCGCCTCCATGTCCTCTCTCTGAGCCTTCAGCTCCAGAAAGCCGGAATAATTGGTCTGGTAGCTGTATACCGCGCCCTTGTCTATTTCCACAATTCGATTGCAGACACTGTCCAGGAAATAGCGGTCATGGGTTACCATAATCAGAGCGCCTCTCCATTTTTTCAGGTGCTCCTCCAGCCAGTCCGCCATATCATTATCCAGGTGGTTAGTCGGCTCGTCCAGCAGTAAAATATCTGCCGGGGAAAGCAAAACGGAAATCAGCGCAAGCCGCTTTCTCTGTCCTCCGGAAAGCTGACCTGCCGGCTGTTCAAAATCCCGGATTCCAAGACGGGTCATCATGGTCTTTGCATCACTTTCGATCGTCCAGCGGTTTTCCTCAGACACATTGCCCGCCAAAACGCATTCCAGACTGGACATCTCCGGTTCAAACTCCGGATGCTGAGGCAGATAGCGGATAACCACATGATTAGCTGTTGTAATCGTTCCCTCATCCGGCTCTTCCATTCCAGCCAGCATTTTCAGAAGCGTAGTCTTTCCGGTTCCGTTAATGCCGATGATCCCGACCTTTTCTCCTTCCTGCAGGAAAAATGATGCCTGATCAAATATTTTCCGTTCTGCAAACACCTTTGTTATCTTCTCAATATTAATTAAATTCATTGCGGTATCTCTCCCTTTATATTTCCTGTAACAGGAGCTGTTTTGCCAAAATCTGACAAGAACTTAAAAAAATAAAGTAATATTGTGCGATAATTATAATTATTCATCGCTTTTTATCGAAATCTTAATGCATTTTCTCTATAAAAACATTGTTTTCTAAAAGAGTTTATGTTAAACTGCTTATATCTGATTTTATCTGAAGCATTTGTATTTCATTTCTGTCACCCGTTCACTTGCACCGTAACCCATTCACCCGGCTTCTGCAAAAGGATATTTGTGCATACCAAGGGGGAATTATTATGATATCCAGGCAGGTAGACACATGCCGGCGCTACAGACCGGTGCCGCTTTCCTTTCTCATTGACACAGCCAACGCATTCCTTTGTGATATTTTTGTAGAATGCGACAATATTCAGGTCAATGTAAAAAACTACGACGAGATGATTCGCAACCTGCGATTCCACGGCAAAACTCTCCGTTTTTTCTTTAACGGTCAGGATGAGCTGGACGCAGAAAAAACTATCGAAAGGATTTTTCAGGCATAACAACAATGAATAACCCAGACAATCCAAAGAGAAAAAGGACAGCCCTTTTCCATTTCATTCCAATGATGAAATCGAATAGGGCTGTCGCTTTTAGTTGTCCTCCTCCTGCTTCTCTGATACAGAGAATACAAAACGCTTTCTTGCCATCTCATCGCTTTCCAGATACTCATCATAAGAAGTAATCTTATCAATCAGCTGGCCATTTACAATTTCCATAATGCGGTTTGCCGTAGTCTGCACGATCTGGTGGTCACGGGAAGAGAAAATCAGCACGCCCGGGAATTTTACAAGACCTGTATTCAGGGCAGTGATTGACTCCATATCCAGATGGTCGGTCGGCTCGTCCAGCATCAGAACGTTGGCTCCGGAAATCATCAGCTTGGAAAGCATACAGCGCACCTTCTCACCTCCGGAAAGCACCTTCACCTTCTTTACGCCGTCTTCGCCGGCAAACAGCATACGTCCCAGGAAACCGCGAACATAAGTAACATCCTTTTCCGGAGAATACTGAGTCAGCCAGTCTACAATCGTATCATCACTGTCAAACTCAGCGCTGTTATCCTTGGGGAAATAAGACTGGCTTGTGGTCAGTCCCCATTTATAGGAACCCTCATCTGGCTCCATCTCTCCTGCCAGAATCTGGAAGAGAACGGTCTTGGCACGCTCATTCGGGCCAACCAGGGCAACCTTGTCATCCCGGTTCAGAGTAAAGGTCAGGCCGTCTAAAATCTTCTCACCATCAATGGTCTTTGTCAGATTCTCTACCTTCAGAACCTCATTACCGATCTCGCGTGCGGGACGGAAATCAATATACGGATACTTACGGCTGGAAGGCTTAATATCGTCCAGCTCAATTTTTTCCAGGGCACGCTTTCTGGAGGTTGCCTGCTTGGACTTGGAAGCGTTGGCAGAGAAGCGCTGAATAAATTCCTGCAGCTCCTTAATCTTCTCTTCCTTCTTCCGGTTTGCCTCCTTCATCTGCTTAACCATCAGCTGACTGGACTCATACCAGAAATCATAGTTACCAGCATAAAGCTGAATCTTGCCATAGTCAATATCAGCAATATTAGTGCAGACCTTATTCAGGAAGTAACGGTCATGAGAAACGACAATTACCGTATTTTCAAAATTAATCAGGAACTCCTCCAGCCATGCAATCGCATCCAGATCCAGATGGTTAGTCGGCTCGTCCAGAAGCAGAATATCCGGATTTCCGAACAGCGCCTGCGCTAACAGCACCTTTACCTTCAGGGCACCAGTCAGATCCTTCATCAGGCTGTAGTGGAAGCTGGTATCAACGCCCAGACCGTTTAACAGGTTCGCTGCGTCAGACTCGGCTTCCCAGCCGTTCATCTCTGCAAACTCACCTTCCAGCTCTGCAGCCCGGATACCGTCCTCGTCAGAGAAATCCTCTTTCATATAAATAGCATCTTTTTCCTTCATTACCTCATACAGTCTCTGGTTTCCCATAATAACCGTATCCAGAACCGGAAACTCATCGTATTTAAAATGATCCTGCTGCAGGAAGGATAACCGCTGTCCTGCCGTAATCACCACATCTCCGTTGGTGGGCTCTAACTGTCCAGAAAGAATCTTTAAAAATGTAGACTTTCCAGCTCCATTAGCACCGATCAGGCCGTAGCAGTTGCCCTCTGTAAATTTAATATTTACATCTTCAAACAATGCCTTTTTTCCTACCCGGAGGGTAACACCATTTGCACTAATCATGTTTTAACACCTTTCTTCCTCTCAAATCAATCTGTTTTTTGTTCTCACGAAAACATCAGAAGGAAGCTCGCCTGCGAGCATTTTTCTAATATCACAGGTGTTTTCCTATGACATCAGAAAAAATGGGGGCATCTGCTGTCCCCATCCTCTGTATCACTTTCATTGTACAGGAAAATCTTGATTTTGCAAGCATTTTTCAAGATTTTCCCCTTTCATTTCCGGCTCTTGGACTGGAGAACTGCCTTTCACTTCTTTTTTCTCCGTTTTTTTCTTTTTGGCACTTAATTAATTTAAGTTTTATATTAATTTTTTTAAGAAAAATACGTTTATTTGTTTATTATCTTCATTTTTTCGTTTTTTCTAAAAGGTATTTACATTGCCTCAATTCAGTGTTATGTTGCAATCAGAGAGAGTCCCTCCCCTGCCATGCCATCCCCCCTTCCTTTCCATGGTAAATGGGTAAGAAGATGCATGGCTGAGCTGTTATTACAATTTTATCTAACATATAAGGAGGCATTTACTTATGTTGACTCGTCTGGAAGCAGATTCCATCGGTACTATGGAGGTTCCTGCAAAAGCATATTACGGTGTGCAGAGTCTTCGGGCAAAACATAATTTCAATATTACAGGATGCCCTCTTCATCCTGCTTTTATCAACAATCTGGCCCGGATCAAAAAGGCCGCAGCCATGACCAATATGACTGCCCATGTTCTTGATGAGCAGATCGGTCAGGCCATTATCCGCGCCTGTGATGAAATCATAGCCGGAAAGCTGCACAGTCAGTTTATTGTAGACGCCATTCAGGGCGGTGCCGGTACCTCTGCCAATATGAACGCCAACGAGGTCATTGCCAACCGAGCCATTGAGCTTCTGGGCGGAAAAAAAGGCGATTATTCCATCGTCCACCCCAATGATCATGTCAATATGGCGCAGTCCACCAATGATGTGATTCCCTGCGCCGGAAAGCTGACCATTCTGGAGCTGATGCCAGGTCTGATTCAGGAATTAAAGCGCCTTCACAAGGCTCTTATGGACAAGTCCGTAGAGTTTGATGATGTGGTTAAAATGGGGCGCACCCAGCTTCAGGACGCTGTTCCCATTCGTCTGGGTCAGTCCTTTGAAGCCTATGCTGCGGTTATTACCCGGGACATCCGCCGCCTTCAGCAGGTAGAAGAAGAGATCCGCGTTCTCAATATAGGAGCAACGGCTGTGGGAACTGCTATCAACGTCAATCCCATTTACCTGTTCCACATTATCAAAAACATCAACCTGGTATGCGGCACGGACTGCAGTCAGGCTGAGGATCTGTTCGATGCAACCCAGAATCTGGACGGCTTTGTATTTACTTCTTCCATGCTGAAAACATGCGCTGTCAACCTGTCGAAGATCTGCAATGACCTGCGGCTTCTTTCCAGCGGCCCCAAAACAGGCATCGGAGAGATCAATCTGCCGCCCAAACAGAACGGCTCCTCCATTATGCCCGGCAAAATCAACCCGGTTATTCCGGAGGTAGTCAGCCAGGTAGCCTACAACGTAATCGGCAATGATACTACGGTTACCCTGGCTGCTGAAGCAGGCCAGCTGGAATTAAACGCCTTTGAGCCTGTAGTATTTTACAAAATTTTTGAATCCATTGACACCATGACCGGAGCTGTCCGCACACTCATTGACAACTGTATCCTTGGCATTACAGCCAACAGAAAGCGGTGCGAACAGCTGGTAGAATCCAGTGTTTCTCTGGCAACCGCCCTCTGTCCCTATATCGGATATAAAAAGGCAGCAGACATTGCCAAACAGTCTCTGGAAACCGGCATTCCGGTCCGGGAACTGGTACAAAATTCCGGTCTTCTCACACAGGAACAGCTGGAAAACGGTCTGAATCTTCTGTCCATGACTCAGCCGGGACATCAGTTCTGATAATAGAAGTTTTGCAGCAGTTCAGCCATGCAGGGCTGAAGCGAATTTTTCAAATCACAGCTATATAAGGATATACAGACTCCTGGGCTTGTGCTAAAATAACCTTTGTTTTCAGCATAAACTCAGGAGGTTCTTATGAAATACTTAGAAAAGCATCCGATGATTATGATTGCTGTCGGAATTATGGGAATTTCTCTTTCTGCAATCTTTGTCCGGTATTCCCAGGCGCCATCCGTCGTAACTGCCGCCTACCGGCTTCTGTGGACCGTTGCCCTGATGGCTCCGGTTGTATTTTTTTCCAAACCAAGGCGCAAAGAGCTGTTTTCCACAGACAAAAAGACGGCGCTTCTCTGCGCCGTCAGCGGTATCTTTCTTGCCCTGCATTTTGTACTCTGGTTTGAATCTCTGCACCACACCTCTGTAGCCAGCTCTACCACCATTGTATGTACAGAGGTCATCTGGGTTGCCCTGGGCTTCTGCCTTTTTCTGGGAGGAAGGCTGTCTGCAAAAGCCGTTCTGGCCATTGTCATTACCCTGACAGGAAGTATGCTCATTGCCTGGTCAGATTCCTCCTCAGAGGGAAACTACCTTTACGGAGACTTTCTTGCGCTGCTGGCAGCCATTGTGGTAGCTGTTTACACATTGATTGGCCGGGTGGCACGGACAAATACCTCTACCACTATTTATACCTTTATTGTGTACCTGTTTTCCGCAGCTGCGCTGGTGCTTATCACCCTCTTCCAGGGATATTCTCTGACCGGCTACGGGGCCAGCGGCATTGTTGTGGGGCTGCTTCTGGCCATATTTTCCACAATTCTGGGGCACAGTATTTTCAGCTGGTGTCTGAAATTTCTGTCCCCCACCTTTGTCTCTGCCTCCAAGCTGTGCGAGCCTGTAGTTGCCGCCCTGTTTGCCGTATTTCTTTTTGGCGAAATTCCAGGCATTCTGCAGATTGCAGGCGGACTTGTCATTCTGGGCGGAGTTCTTTACTATTCCCGGCTGGAAAGCCATTAATCCCATCGGTTCAAGCTAAAGAAGCTCGCAAGCGAGCTTCTTTTTTATACCAATCCTGCCAATGTGGGCAGAGTCATGGAAACCGCCGGAACATAGGTTACAAGAATTAAAAGCAGTAAAATAACGAAAAAATATGGAAGGAGCTGGCGCATAACATTTTCAATGGATACGCCGCCTACCTTACATCCGGTAAACAAAATAGAACCAACCGGCGGAGTAATCGTTCCAATACACAAATTAAAAGAAATCATAATTCCGAAATGAATGGGATTCATTCCAAAGCTCTGACATACCGGCAGGAAAATCGGAGTGAAAATCAGGATTGCCGGAGTGGGATCCATAAAGGTACCTACGATCAGGATAATAATATTCATCAGAATCAGAATCGCATATCTATTGCTGGTCAAAGCCAGGATTCCGCTTCCGATCATATCCGGAATTCCCGTAAAGGACATTCCCCAGGACATGATGGAGGACAGACCAATCATAAATGTAATGATTCCCGTCATTTTTGCAGATTCCAGGATAATTCCCGGAAGATCCCGAAGCTTAATATTTTTATAAATCAGAGACAGCACGGTTGCATAGACAACAGCAATCGCTGATCCTTCTGTTGCCGTAAATACGCCGCCCAGAATTCCGCCAATAATAATTACAATCAGAAGCAGACTGGGAATAGCATCGACAATCACATGTAAAGCAGTCTTCAAATCTACCCGCTCTTCACTGACATAGCCTTTCTTTTTTGCAAAATAAGCTACCAGAGCCATCACGCCAATTCCCCACAAAATTCCGGGAACATAACCGGCCACAAACAGTGCCGCTACAGATACGCTTCCTGCTACCGTAGAATATACAATCATCAGATTGGACGGGGGAATCAGCATTCCTGTAGGCGCAGAAGCAATATTTACAGCCGTGCTGAACACCTTATCATAACCCTCCTGCTCTTCCAGAGGACCCATGGTGCCTCCAATAGCAGCCGCAGCCGCAGCGCCGGATCCGGAAATAGCACCGAACATCATATTTGCAACAACATTGGACTGAGCCAGGGCGCCCGGCATCCGGCCAGACAATACCTTTGCCACATTCACCAGGCGAACGGCAATTCCGCCATTATTCATAATATTTCCTGCCAGAATAAAAAACGGAATCGCAATCAGAGAAAAGGAGTTTGCTCCTGTAAAAATTCGCTGAGCCGATGTAATAAGAGAAATATCCACCGGCAGCATACAAAGCATTGCCACCGCAGAGGAAAGACCAATCGCAATACTGATGGATGCGCCCATAACAAGCATCACAATCAGAAGGACTGTCATAATAATTGCGCTGATTACTGCCAGAGACATTTATTTGCCCTCCTTTAACATCGTATATTCTGTCATCAGGTTACAGAGAGAATAAAATGCAATTCCCACTCCGCTAATAGGGATAATCGAGTAAATCAGTCCGGTTGGAATTTTTAAAACAGAATCCAGCTGAACCATCTGCATGGCAGAGATCCGGACACCTCCGTAAATCATAATTGCCGCTGCAAAGAAAAAGGTAATTGCTTCAATCAGAATATTAACCATCCGCTGTCCCTTTAAAGGCAGCTTGTCCTTCAGATAACTGATGCACATATGATCCCGTTTTCCAAAGGCATAGGTAGACGTAATCAAAACCAGCCATACAAACAGATACCGGGTCAAAGTTTCACTGAATGCGCTGGGACTGTTTAACACATAGCGGACAAAAACCTGAAAAGTTACCAGAAGCACCATCAGCGCAAAAATCCCAATGCTTACAGCTTCTATACATTTATCAAACATCGATCGAATTATTTTCATGCTTTAGGTACCTCCATTTCTTCTTTGATTTTCTGAACTCTGTCATAAATATCCCGCGTTACCTGAGATTGATCTGCAATCTCTTCCAGCAAGGGCTGACACCGTTTCTCAAACTCCTCTACATCTGGATAGACAAACTGAGCGCCTTTTTCCTCTGCATCCTGACGGCCCTGCTTCACAGACTCATCCATCAGCTGAAATTCCCGTTCCATAGATTCGTCCATCAGGCGGTAAAAAATCTCTCTGGTTTCCTCATCCATATCTTCTACAAATTTCCTGTTGGCAATTACTGTATCCGCCATAACCAGATGATTGGTATAGCTGAAATAAGGAGCCACCTCATAATGCTTAAAGTCCATGTACACCCGCTCAGAATTTTCTCCGCCCTCAATTACCTTCTGCTGAGTTGCCGTATACACCTCACTCTGGGCCATTGCAATTCCTACACCGCCCATTAAATTAATCATACGGATATAGGTGTCGGAATCCTGAACCCGGATTTTATAACCGGCCAGATCCGCCGGAGTCAAAATCGGCTTATCTGTGTAAATAGCCCTTGCTCCAGATGTATACAAAGATACCACCTCAAAATTAAATTTCTTTGTTGTTTCAAATAATGTATCAAATACTCCCTCTTTTGCTGCCTGCAGAAGCTAGAAGCTGTGCCGTATTATCGTAAAGATACGGAGCTGAGACAATGGCAAAGTCTCTGTTATAGCCCTCCGGAACAGAAACAGGAACCATAGCCATCTGCAGGGCGCCAGTTCTCACCAGCTCTGTAACCGGCCCCTGATCTCCCATAATGGCATTAGGATAAATCTGAACCTCATATTTCCCGTTCGTTGCCTCACTGAATTTTTTTCCGAATTCCGTCATGGCAATGTATTCTGGATGTGACTCTGACTGATTAAATGCCACACGGATAATCGTTGTATCTCTGCTTTCCGCTGCGCTGCAGCCGCTTAAAGCCAAAACTGCTGCTCCCACCAGCGCCGCCCCCCATAAAGATGCCGCTTTTCCCATGATCCTCTCCTTATACGTTCTCTTTCATCTTGCTTATCATCAGGTATTTGTCCGATGCTTATTTTTGTTTTTGGTATCTGCCCTGGTCTTTCCTACAGCTCCGGGCTGCTGTTTGGCCTTTCCTGCTGCTCCAGGTTGCCGTTCCCGTTTCCTGCTGCTCCGGGCTGCTGCCCAGCCTTTTTCTTACATAGCCAGAACCTGATTCCATTTTTCCTCTACTGCAGGAATTCCCTGCTCCATGTTTTCCTTAATGCTCTTTAACTCCAGCTCGCCTGGGTAATATACCTCTCCGCCTTCCTTAACCGGAACAGAGGATTTGATATCATCTACAATCTTCGTCACGATTTCGTCTGTCAGCTCTGGTGTATTGGCCTTAGACGGGTCAATAGCAATCATAATCTGTGTCAAACCCACCTCATCTCCAAAGGTACCGATCTTCTGAACAGAGTTTCCATTGGACAAAACGGTTGCAATCAGATCCAGCGCAATAGAAATACCACTGCCTTTCCAGTATCCCATGGGAAGCACTCTCCAGGTTTTCTCAATCTCACCCGGATCTGTTGTCAGATTGCCGTTGGTGTCATATCCGCCGGGAACAGGAAGCTGAATTCCTTTCAAACGGCAATCCTCCAGCTTACCATAAGAAAACTGAGATACTGCACAGTCAATCACCACATGTTCTCCATTGCTTCTGGGTACTGCAAAAATCAGCGGGTTATTTCCAATCTTTCTGTCCATACCGCCCCAGGCCGGCATATTAGGACAGGTATTAGACCAACAGATTCCGATGCATCCCTGATCTGCTGCCTGCCAGCCATAGCTTCCGCCCCGCATCCAGTGGTTGTTATTGCCCAGAGCAACAATACCGATGCCATACTGCTTTGCCAGCTCCACAGCCCGGTCCATCGCCTGCTTTGCATTTAACGGACCAAAGCCTCTGTGACCGTCCCAACGCTCAAAAGCGCCCATACTCAAAACACAGTCCGCTGTCACCTGGGGATCAATCTCACCCTTCTGAAGATATTCAATGACTCTTGGGAAACGGTTTAAACCGTGAGAATATACGCCAGCCAGAGAATTCTGAGCAAAAATCTGCGCTGCATCCTTTGCATTCTTCTCATTAAAACCATATTTTTTCAAAACACGCTCAAACTCATTTACCATAACCTCATATTTTACTCTCATCTTTTTTCTCCTTTTCTCTCACTTTCTCTTGCTCTTGCTTTCTCAGGCTCTCGCTTTATAATGTATCAACTCTTACCTTCAGAACTATCTTTTTCACATCTTCTGCCTCACCCATCTGACAGCAGGGACGGTGTACATCCTCCGGGAAAAAGATTGCGTAACAGCCGTCTGTCATAGGAAGCATCATCTCATTCACCCGGTCATTCTCCTCATAAAACAGCACGTCATCCTCAGCCAGTCTGTCCTCTTTTACCATGCTGATTTTCTGATCCGGATAAAAACCAATATATTCATGTCCGTGAACCATGTACTGTACATCAATGTATTTTCTGTGTACCTCCGGGCGCTTTGTCTCCTTCGGACCTGTGGTCACCTCGTTAATCTGAAGAATCAGTCTGTCACCATCTAACGGATACTTTCCGTGATGCATATCTGTCACATCTGTTTCTCTTAGAATCTGAATTGCCTTTCTGATTGTCTCAGAGTAAGCCGCCGCACTCTCCGACGTATGAATATGTCCGTAAATCATGGTTTCTCCTCTTTCTTTCCTGTGAATTTTGCACGTTCCTTTGTTCCCGGTGCTTTCTCCACGCCTTTTGCTACTTTCTGCATTCTTTACTGCTTTCTGCACGCCTTTTGCTGCTTTCTGCATTCTCTTGCAATTATTTGCGGTTCTTGCTTCTATCCAGCTCTTGCTCCGCTCTAAATAATCCATTTGAAAATCTCTGTTTTTGTTTTATCTTTGCAATCGATTGCTAACTTCTTTTATAGAATACCAGAGGTTTTTCATATTTTCAATATGTATTTTCCACATTTTATTTCATTTAGTTTTGTACACATTTCATATAATTCAATATTTCTATAGCAATCGATTGCTTGGCGTTTTTAAAAAAACACCCACCTTAACGCTCATAGTTCTCCCTCATGACGCCTATGTATCTCCCGAGAAATCATTTAAAGCTATGCGCGTGTTTTTCTTTTGTCACACAATTATTCATAAAATTTTTAACGCGAATCAAATTTTAAACAGGAATCCACTTCTTCCACTTAAACTGTAAACTTCTCATTCAAGTTTGTGCAGAATCTGGCTTTTTCCTCTATATATGCAAAATCTCTTCTCCGGGGTTCACATGTGATGATTACAAACTGTCCCACAAAAATTCCCCGCCTACTTTACAATGTCCCCTTCGCGCCAAATTGCGGCTATTTCAACAATATTTTCTGCTGCTTCCGTAATATTTTCTTCCACCCCAGTACACCTCCACAGCCAGTTTTATACCACAAGACGAGTTTTCCTATGGAACAAGAAAGAAGCTTGCTCGCGAGCCTCTCCGCCTGCGGCGGGTCGTCTCATTATCCAATTCTCTTCCAACCCATGGCGATCCTCGCGGAGCGTTTTTATGTCGTAGGACGCTCTTTCCTATGACATAAAAATAGCCGGGAACCGGACAACTGCCCATTTCCCAGCCAGATAGAAACAAAAAATATTTACGTTGATTCTCTCTCAATAATTTCCGTACAAACCATCATTCTTTTTGATACAACTTTCTTTTCCAGAGCATTCAGCAGAATACCAGAGGCGTTGCGGCTTACCTCTACCAGCTTATTATCCAATGTAGACAGCTGCGGCTTACAGATCTCTCCATAAATCGTGTTGTCCACTCCCATAACGGCAATCTGCCCTGGCACCGCAATTCCCTGACGTTCCATCTCCTGCAGCCCGCCAATCGCCAGCATATCCACAGAATAGACAATCGCATCCACCTGAGGATTTTCCCTCAGCAGCCGCTTCGTTATCTCCGCTCCGCGCCGAATCGTATTGTGAGGATCTGGAAAAGAAGCCTCCTCCTCATCCGCCCGGTATAAAAGCTGCTGTTCCTGAGGAATCCCCTGACGCATCATTGCTGTCATAAATCCACGTTTCTTTTTATTGTTAGAAGGAGTTTCCAGATCTAGTACAAAAGCCATGTTCCTGCGCCCCTTACGCGCCAGAAGCTCCACACATTCCTCAATTCCCCGCTCCTCATCAGCCAAAACCGAATATACATTGGGCAGATCCAGATATCCATTTACTATCACAATAGGAATTCCGCTGAGGTGCTCACGAATACTTGCCTCAACCTCGCTGCTGCCAAACATTGAGCCCATCAAAATAGCGCCCTCTACCCGCCTCTGCTCCAGATGCCGAATATATTCTGCCTTCTTTTTGGGATCCGGTCCGGTGCTTAAAGTGATACAGGTATATCCCAGTCGGGTCATCTCCTGTTCAATCACATAAGCTGATTCCGTATGATGAAATACCCGGATATCTTCAATCAAAATTCCGATAATCCTGGATGACTGGGTTACAAGTCCCCTGGCCGCCTCATTGGGAATATAATTATACTTTTCCAAAAGCTGCTGAACTTTTTTCCTGGTCTTTTCATTGATCCCCGGTTTGTTATTTACCACCCTTGACACTGTACTGGCTGATACACCAGCCTCTTTGGCAATATCATAAATCGTTTTTGCTGATTCCATTTCCTATTCCGCTCTTTTCTGAACTTCCTGCAGCTGTTCAAAATAAACCAAACTGCCGCAAATCCTTTTATTGTCTCCTCCGAATACAGCAAATGGCTGGGAATCCTTCTGAAAAGACGCCCAGCCATCACTCACATTCGACTCCATTATCTCTAGTGTAACACAAAATACCAGTTTCGTACAAGTTCTGCTTTTTATTTCTCATAACGATTCAAGACGGGTATCTTCTTATCCTGCAAAGCCGGACAAGAAGATATCCTCCCCTGAACAGTTACTGTTTCTCTGCCTTCAGCATTTCGCCATATCGTCCCAGGAAGCTGAGTGTCCGTTCATTTTCAGAAGCAAACACCTCCTCCGGACGTCCTTCCTCCACGATCACACCGTCCGCCATAAAAATAACCCTGTCAGAAATATCCCGTGCAAAGGCCATCTCATGAGTCACAATAACCATTGCAATATGGAGATCAGCCAGAGACTTAATCACCTTCAGCACCTCTGCTGTCAGCTCTGGATCCAAAGCTGACGTCGGCTCATCAAAGAACAAAATCTTCGGATTCAAAGCTAAAGCCCTGGCGATCGCTACACGCTGGCACTGTCCGCCGGAAAGCTGACAGGGATAGGCATCCGCCTTGTCCTCCAGCCCCATCTTCTTCAAAAGCTCCATAGCCGTCTCTACAGCTTCTTTTTTATCCCGCTTCTGAACCGTCACCGGCGCATCTGTTATATTTTTCAAAACGGAAAAATGCGGAAACAGATTATAATTCTGGAACACAAGTCCATAATTCTGACGGATTTTCCGCAGTTCCTGCCTCGGAGCATACACCGTCTCCTCTTTCTCATTGTTCCAGGCTGCCCGCTCGCCCAGATATATCAGCTCGCCGCTGTCCATGGTTTCCAGCATAGTAGCGCACCGCAGCAGCGTAGATTTGCCGGATCCGGACGGCCCGATAATGGAAACAATCTCTCCCTCTCCCACATGGAGAGAAATGTCCCGTATCACCTCCAGCCCACCAAATGACTTTTTCACATGATTCATTTCCAGTAAATTCATGATGCTGATATTCCTCCGAATCTATTGATAATAAGACAGCTTCTTTTCCGTATACTCCATAACCACTGCCACAATCAGATTAAATACATAGTAAAACAGACCTGCTGCCACAAAGGGAATCATACTGGTCTGAGAAGACGCCAGAGCCTTAGCCTGGGTAAACATCTCCAACACACCAATGGTAAAGGCCAGAGACGTATCCTTAACCAAAGTAATCACCTCATTCGTCACAGACGGCAGGATCCGCTTTATTACCTGAGGAAGAATAATCCGGAAAAAGGTCTGCGTTCTGCTGTATCCAAGCAGCTTGGCCGCCTCATACTGTCCTGCAGGCATGGACTGAATTCCGCTGCGGTAAATCTCTGCAAAATACGCGGCATAATTGATCACAAATCCAATAAATGCAGCCCAAAGCCGAAAACCATTTCCCACCTTAATTCGAAACAAATAAAACGGCCCGAAATATACCATCATCAGCTGCAGCATCAGCGGTGTTCCGCGCATAATGGAAATATAAACCTTTACTGCATTCCTCAGAATGGCATTCTTTGACATTCTTCCAAAGGCAACCACTAGCCCAAGGGGCAGCGAAAACACCAGTGTCATTATAAAAATTTGTATACTGACAAACATTCCTTCCGCCAGCTTGGCAATTATCACACTTAGTTCCATATCAATTCCCGCTGCTCCTTCTGCTTCTTTTTTCTTACATTCCATCCGACGCTTCTCCACTTGGTCAGACAGAATCCTTTTTATGATTGCTGCTCCCTCATATCACATACGCTTCAGCAATCTTTTCTTCCTTAATCGCGTTCTCCCTTAAATCCTTTCAGCCTTAATAGCCTTACTTTCCGATTACAGTCACATCACGGCCAAACCATTTATTAGAAATCTCTGCCATGGTACCATCTGCGGCCATCTCCTCCAGAGTAGTCTGTACCTTGTCTCGAAGCTCTTCATTGCCCTTCTTAAAGCCAATGCCGTACTCCTCTGCTGCCAGAGTCTCTTCCAGAATCACATAGTTATCTCCGTCTTCTCTCTGCTCAATCTGATAACCAGCTACAATTACATCCATGGCAATCGCATCTACAGCGCCCATCTCCAGATCCATAAATGCAGTATTATAATCTGCAACCGTCTGCAAGGTTCCAAAGCTGCTGCTCAGCTCCTGATTGTCCTTCAAGGCCGCCTCTGCAGAAGAATCTGTCTGAACCTCCACAACCTTTCCTGCCAAATCTGCCAGAGTTGAAATACCAGAATCTGCTGTCACTACAAACACCTGGCTGTTGTCCATGTAAGGATCGCTCCAGGTATAAGCATCCTCACGTCCGTTCATCGTAAATCCATTCCAGATACAGTCAATCGTACCTGCTTCCAGTTCCATATCCTTTGCATCCCAGGCAATGGGCTGAGGAACATATTTCAATCCCAGGCGAGAAGCAACCTCCTGTGCCAGCTCCAGATCAAAGCCTGTATACTCGCCGTCATCACCAACAAATCCCATCGGCGGGAAATCCTGGTCAAATCCAACGGTAAAGGTACCCTCTTCTGCCCCATCAGCTTCCGCACTGCTCTCAGAAGCCTCTGATGCCGCTTCTGAGGATGTTTCTGAAGATTCTGCGGCAGTGGTCGCTGCCTCGGTTTTAGGCTCCTCTGCAGTTGTTTTTGCTGCTTCAGCAGCAGAATTCCCTGCGCCGCCGCATCCTGCCAGCGATACTGCCAACAAACCAACCATACATGCACTCACAAATCTTTTTTTCATAATATGCTCCTCCTTTACCACTTCGGCGGCATTTCACTCCCCTGCCACCGCATCGCTCTACCATAGTAGCATACTAAAGTAATTCTGTCAAATAAAACTTCACAAAACATGATATCTGCTCCGTCTCTGTTCCAATCTCCCATTCCGATGCATCTTTTTTATTGATATTGATTTTGCAGAAATCCTTTTTTCCTTCTTGAAATGCACAATCCCAGCCCCTCATTTTGCAAATTTCCCGCTTTTCCTTCAAAAATGCACAATCCTAACTCCACTTTGTGCAGAAATCCTTTTTTTCCTCCAAAAATGCACAATCCCAGCCTCTCTTTGTGCAGAAATCACTTTTTCCCTCCGAAAATGCACAATCCCAGCCTCTCTTTGTGCAGAAATCCCTTTTTTCCTCCAAAAATGCACAATCCCACCCCGGAATAGCCCAAAACCAGACAATATATCATTTTCATTCTCAGGTACAAAATAAAAAAGAGAGAAAAGTATCATCCAGCCTTTTGATACTTCCCTCTCTTAACTATCTTCACCAGGAACAATGAAACAAAACTCTGCTTCACAGCACTCCACAGTCTACACTATTTCATTTCCTCCTCCATTTCAAAATCCGCGCGCGCACAGTTATACACTTGCTGTTCTATTCGCTACTCCACTCGCCGCGCCACAACAACAAACCGGCCATTTTCTGTATAATAGCTGCAGGTAGACAGAATAATCAGCTGATCCCCATATTCCGGCCAGCTTTCGGTATTATAAAAAGAGTGCTGACGAAGCTGATTCATAAACTCGTCAAACCGTTCTTCTGTCATATCCCCCACGTACTCATAATAGCGAAAACCCTCCTGATTTTCATACACCAGCTCGGTCCGGAATGCGGCAAAAATTTCATACTGGCGGCTCTCATCCGGCGTATAAAACTCCAAAACTGAATGCTTATTCCGATAATCTTCAGATTCATACTCATCCAATTCACCAAACATCGTACCATTCTTCATATTATGGGCATAAATAATCATACTGCCGCTGTCTGTACTGCAGAAATCTCCGATAAAGGGTGTGCCGCTTACAGAGCTTTCTCCATAGAAATCCCGGCGAATATAATACTGCATATCATCAGGAGTATGCATAACAGGATAATCAATCTTTGTATCAGGAATCCGGAGCCACCCGGCAAAATCTGGATTCTTCTCTTTTAAAAGTCCATAATTCCGCTTCGGCTTTTCCTCCATCACTCCCCCGGTATGATCAGAATTTGTCTGTCCCGCCTCGGAAGCTTCCGTTGTTTCCATTTCTGCCGCAGCATCACTGTCAATATTTCCCTGTTCTACACCCACATCCGCCTCTGCCATTTCAATCAAATCATCAAAGGTACTTTTCTCACGATTGGCCTTCAAAAGTGTCCCCACAATTCCAAAAACAGAAACAGCAAACACAATCAGACACAAAATCACCATAAAACGCCATATCGTTTTCTTCAGACTTTTTTCCGTATCCATTCCCTCTCTCTTCAAAAGCTTCTCCTTTCCGTTTTTCCGCAAAAACTTCCCCTTTTATAACCATTCTTTTATCACAGCTCTTTTATCCCAGGAATCACTTCCCTAAAAATCGAGCAGGGGAGATTATCTCTCCCCTCTCACATTGATATCATGTCTCTTTTTGTCCTCTGTGATTTCCCTTCTTCTCGTCCCCCTCACGACGAAGTCCTGAGTAATTGCCATAGGGTTCACCGGCAGCCCTGTCCCTTGTGAACCCTCACCACAGACTGACAAAATATCCGTCATACTGGAAAAAGCGAGGCGGCTGTACCCGCCGCCTCACATATCATCCATTATTCCATTTGAATAAGATCTGTCAATCCATCCTCTTTCGGATAAAGGCAAGAGCAGCCAGTCCGCATCCGGACAGCACAGCCAGCAGAATCCAGAAAGAAAGCATTGTCGTATCGCCAGTTTTCGGAAGTCCACCTAAAGGAACTTCCTCCTCAAAAATCTGAGTTAAGCCTCCCAAAGGAGTTTCATTGTCGCTGATTTCCGTCAGTCCGTCTCCTCCGGACGGTTCTGTACCAGGTCCTCCAGGCCCCGGATTGGGATTTGGGTTGGGACTTGGGTCTGGATCCGGATCCGAATCTCCGCCACCGCCACCACCGCCGGGACGTCTGTAACTATTGGTAAACACAATACTCTCTGTTTTCTCATCCCCCGCAGCCTCGTCTGACGCCCAAACTTGCGTCTCCAGTTCGCCATTTTCCCCATTCGTAACACGAACCGTTACCTTATAAACTCGTTTGTCATAGGTAAAACGATCTCTCGGATCCGAGTTCTGGTAAATCTGATACTGGTAATCGCCGGTCTGTGTATAAACCATCGGTCCAAACTCCGACCTTCCTCCATTTACCACAATCAGTTCTTCAGACTGGGGCATCGGCGCTTCCGGCGTAACTGCCTTGAGCACAAGTCTGTAAGGAGCATCTGCCGGGATCCTGCTGCCGGTAACCTTGATCTCTACCGGTATGGAAACACTGCAGGAGCTCACCTGTGCAAACGCCATAATTGGAAGCAGCAACGCCGCAAGCACTGCCGGAACAAGTGTATGAAAAACCAGGTTTCTTAATTTCTGACACATATCTATTTCATTGCACCTCCTTCGTGCTTATTTCTCCTCCAGACGGCCAAAAAGAATCATGCGGCCATTGGTTGTTGCATCCACACAGGTAGACATTCCAACAATCCTGTCCTCCGCCGTTACACCGATATCCCGATACTGCTCTGATTCCGCTTTCAGATAATCCAGCAGCACCTGCATATCGCATTCCTTTCCAGGAGTATAAATAATCCTGTCATAGGCATCCGCCTGAATACAGGCAAACAAGGTAATCCCATAGGTCTTGTGAGGAAGATAGAGTGTACCTGTCTCATGAGACTGAAAATGATCTGTTTCAACAAATTCCATTACATCCCCGAACATTCCCCCATTATCCATATGGTGTCCGTACATCAGATTATAATGATCTGAAAAATCCGGGCTGTTTATACAGGACAGGAAAATAGCGCCAGACAAAGAAAACTCCCCGTAAATGTCCGTATTTACATATTTCATATCGTCCTCGCCCTGAACCACAGGATAATCAATGTGGGTTCCGTCAATGGTAAGCCAGCCCCGGGTTTCCGGATTCAGCGCCATCAGCTCCTCCAGGGAAAGATTATCCTCGGCATCACTGTTTTCCGGCGGCTTGTATTTCAGCAAGTCACTGGTCAGGAATGCTCCGCTGTTAATCATGTAATTATCCCAGAGAGAATAACCGCCGTAAGCCAGCATCAGAATCATCATGCATACGGCCATCAGGCTTAATATAAAATTTCCAATTCGAGCAAGCTTAACAGCTGTTTCCACTCCAGTCCTCCTGTTAATCCAGAATTCTGCGCAACTGTTCAGTACCTTCGCAGTCACGAGCAAAAATCCCATGCTTTCTCACAGTCGGCGCAGCAAGTGCGCAGACCTGCTGAACAGTCACAATTATGCCTTATTTTCACTGCTCCCACGTCGTCTCCCCCCTCAGAATATCCGGTGGGGAGACGACGCTGCCAGAGCAGCGTCTTTTAGATTTTAAAATTTATGGTTTCTTAAAATCCTGTCATTCGTTTTGATTAAATCTCATCATCCTCGCGTTTCTTCTTGCCCAGAACCACTGCGCCCAGACCGCCTGCTGCTGCTACTAAGAGAACGTAGGGAGCAAATGTCATTGCAACGCCGGTTGCGGGACCTACATTCTTGTCATTGATGAATTCTACAACCACATCATCTGATGTCAGCTTGCCCTTTGCATTCTCGTCTTTTACGGAAGTGGTATATCCCTCTGTTGAATAATCAGCCTCTGTTACCGTATATTCATCATTTTCAGACAGACCGTAAATATGCAGGGTCTCGCCGTCCATCAGAGTAAAGGTTGCAGCCTCTTCATCTGTAATATGCATAATTTCCGGATCGCCAGTCTTTGGTGTCTTTACAGCCTTATACTTCTCCTTGCCTGCTTTATCTGTATCATCACCGTCAATCGTAACTGTGAAGGAGAACTCCTTGTTTTTATTGCCCTGGTTACCAGTTACCGTTTTCTTTATGATGAAATCATGGATATCATCATCCGGTGTACTATCGCCGTAAATATTGACAATCTTCAGATCATCAGCCTTATCCTTCTCTCCGTCTTTTACTACCTTAACTGCCTCTACCTCATAACCATCTGTTCCATTAACTACATATACATAAACGTGTCTCGGAGTTACGTCATAGGTGACTCCATTATAGGTGCCCTTTGTTTCTGTTACAAGATAATGATAAACTCCAGGCTCTGTAAATTTGGTTGCGTCTACCTTGATTTTTCCTGTTTTGGTGTAAGAAGCTGACACCTCATCGCCAGGAGCAAAGCTGAAATTATTCGCTGTATCTAAAGTCAAGCCATCTTTAACACCGGCAGAAACCACTGCGCCTTCAAAAGTACTTGCATCGCCTTCTTCTATTGTAAAGCTGAAAGCAGTATTCGGCGCATGGGTGTTTCCATCTGTGGTAACTTCCTTGGTCAAATTAAACTCTGTTACTGCGGCAAAAGCGCTCATTCCATTCATAGATAACACCATTGCGCCTGCCAGAGCTGCTGTTGCCATTCTCTTATTCATTCTTCTCTTCATAATTATATCCTCACTTTCCTTTTTTGTACATGTTTATTTACTGCCGCCTTATGGGGCAATATTTTTAAAATAAAATCTAAACTGCTTTTACAGGCTGGAGCGCCGAAGCACTGCCAGAACCTTTCCTTTGATTTCACTCTGACTGACTGCTCCGAAATAGCGGCTGTCCTTTGCGCCGTTTCGGTAATCACAGAGAATAAAATACTGATTTTCCTCCAGCGCCACCGGATAGGCAACCTCATCTCCATATTTAGGAGTGGGATAAAAGATATCCGATTCAAACATGGTGCTGTTGTTAATCTTCAGTGTGGAATCATCTGTTACCTCCACACTGTCGCCGCCTCCGGCGACAATCCGGCCCACATACTGCTTTCCATCCTTCTCAAACACAACCACATCCTGAGAATGGAATTTGTTTTCCAGCCGGTAATACAAAAGCAAATCTCCGGAGCTGATTCTCGGCGACATATCATTGTTTTTCATGGGAGTAATTCCGAAGAATACTCCAAACAGCAAAACCATGAAAACAGTCATCCATGTCAGCTTGATAAAGAACGAAACAATCTCGCTCCAATCTGCCAGCCTGTGGATTCTGGCCCGTATTACCCGTTCCGGGGTCAACGGCTCCTTTGCCTTTTCCTTCTTTCGTTTACTCATGGGCAGGGCCCTCGGAGAGCTTCTTTTTCAAAGAAGCAATCTCCTCATCCCTTTCCTGCAAACGAGCTTCATATCGCTCCTGCTGAATTTCATATACAGAACGGTATTCTTTCTGAAGCTGTTCCAGCTTCTTCCACACATCCATCTCGCTTACACCGCCAAGCAGCTTCTTTCGGAATTTCATTCCCTTGAAAAGTTCCGCGATGTCATCCATGTTCTTTGCACTCATAAGCAGAACTCTCCTTTTTAGTCATCGTCCCGGGATTTCTTCACCCGCTTTCTGCTTCGGCCAAATCCTGTCAGACCGATGGCTGCCATAGCAAGCATCATCAGATAGGGCAGGTTGTCCGTGAAGATTCCGGTCGGCACTATCAGAGGTTTGTTATTCTTAAAAATAACTTTTTTACTCTGTGAGCCTGTTTCATATGTATAACTTCTGGATTCCTGGAAATTTCCATTTTCATCTGTACTGTAAAAGGTTCTGTACCATTCTGCACTGTAATCAGTCTCCTCTATGAGAATACTTTGATCTGTAGGAAGACCGGTTATCATAATGTCTTCATTGTGCTTTAAGGTAAATTTTCCATCAGCCGGTATGATTCCTGTTGTTCCATCGGATTTTTCGTAATGCCAACCTCCGCTTGGATTTTGATTTGCATTCTTTATTACAAATTCAAAAGCCTTATCCCGATCTCCCAGCTGTCCGTCTACAACCTTCTTAACAGTCAAATCTCTAACATTCTTTTTATTGGTTACTCTAATGCTTACAACAGGAGAAGTCCCCAGTTCTTTTCCTTCTTTTGCAATTACGCAAATTGAATCTGTGTCGCTCTCCACCTGTTCCGCCGGAGAACTCTCGTCCAGCGTATAGACCGGCGCAAAATAATCAGCGCCCGGAGGATTCTCCGTAATTTCTATTTTGGTTCCTCCTACCAGTCCTTTAATTACTGCATGTTCTCCTGCTTTCAGGACAATGTTTCCGTTTTCGGCGCTCTTTACTGTTTCATAGATTTCCGTATCATTCTGATACCAGATGTATTTGCCGCTGTACGGAACACCTCCCAGCTTCACATGAATTGTATAGCTGTCATCAGAGAGCTGTCCATCTGCCATTTTCTTTTCAATTTTCAGATTGAACTGATTTTCTGTTACTACCTTGTTGTTGAATTCGATATACGGATTCTCGCTTACCAGCATATCGTCTGTCTGGGCAGCAAATCCTTCTCCGGAAGTACTTCCGCTAGGGATAATGTTTCCGTTCTCATCTACGACATCAACTCTCACTCCGTCAATGGAAACCTCGTATTTGTCGCTGGTCGCTCCGATTTCCTGAACGTAAAATCTGCTGGTATCAAGAATTGCTTCATCGTCCAGCTGTGCTGATTGATTATGCTTCAAGTGAATAATTCCATCCTCCGCAATTCCTTCTGAAATCGGCACATTCGGTTTGGTAATATCGTAAATATAGTAATGACCTCGATATACTTCGTAATTTCCGTCCTCTCCGTCATAATCAATAAATGTTTTAAACGTAAAGTCCAGATCCTCCGCATATTGGACATTGGCATACTCCAGGTTTTTCTTAAAGTTAATTGTTCCGGTAGGAATGGTCTGAAGATTAAATTTAATCTTACAGTTTGAATCTCCGCGTCCGCGTTCCAGATAGAAAAACTTAAAGGTATGATCCGTATAATCCTTAAATATCCGCTTGCCGTTTTGAATCTGGAAATTCTCATTCAGCCACTGGCTTGATTTTCCAGCGGCTTTCATAATAGAATACAGATCCTCTGCCTCCCATCTGTCTCCTTTTCCGTTGTTATCAACCTGAACCTCGCCTGTTGCAAAGTTAATATGACCTGCTGCTGAAGCGTGCAACGCACCTAAGTCCAGAACAAGAACATCATCAATGAATACCCATACGTCATCATCACCGTCAAATTCAAAGACCATGTCATCCTGTGTGATGGTTCCATCTGGTTTTGTCCAGACAGCCTGACCTTTCTTGGGCTGAATAAATTTTGCTTCTACTGTCATTCCGAACAGGTAGTCTTCACCCTTTGTTATCTCTCCGTCAGCATTCATATCATTAAACGGCAGAAATTTTGCCTTAGACTCTGTCGGCTTATTATATACGGTAAAATCGTCGGTATCCCTGTTATATTTTGCAAAATTCTCAGCAGCATTATAGTAATAATATCCGCTGTCATCATATTCAGACTGCAAAAAGATGCTTCCTGTATCTGCATAAGACTCCACAGCCTTGTTGTTATATGGATTAAACAGATAGCTCAAACTTCGGTTTGCTGCGTTTTTTGAGGTTAATTTAGGATAACCATTAGAAAGCTGATCCTCAACTACGTTCTGGATAACACCGTAAATATAGTGATTCCATTTATAGTCTTCTGTGTTTCCATAGCCAGTATCAACGAAATGAAATACTCCATCTCTGAAATTAACATCTCTTGCATTGTAGTTAAACAGGTTTACCTGCATCTTTCCCGTAATGTCTACGGTTTCAACTGTCTTTGCTGGTGTTGTATCTACTTTTTCATATACAATATAGATATCTTTCTCAAGACTTTTTTCTCTCTCATCATCATCTGGCTTCCTGCTTTCGTTGCTGTATCTCCACCCCCTACGTGAACTGTAATAGCAAATCCATTTAAGTTCCGCTCCCTGCCAGCTTCCTACATGAGCGCTCTGGAAACGATATCCATCTATCTCCTTTACAAACTCACCGGCTATGGTTTCTATGCTTGTCCAGGTCTGGTAGTCTACTTCATGTTTTCCTAAATTGACACTGGAGGCACCCTTTACCGGCTGGCCATTGGTATCAACCAGATGTACTTTTTTGCTGTTTATTCTATAGGTTATGGTAAAATACGAGAACCCGTCCACCACAAACGCCGTCTCAACCACAGCTGCCTCGCCGTCTGTCTCAATGACCTTCAGTGTTCCCGGCTCTGTGTCAACCGTATCCATAATCGTCTCGACCGGGCTTTCCGAATCCGCCTCTTCGATGATCGCATCATCAAGGATTTCTTCGTCAAGTGGAACTGCATCTGCGCTCAGGCTCATAAGAGACATGGTCATAGGCTCTGCTGCCGGAATCTCTGTCGCGGCATCCTCAGTCTCCAAAGCTGCTGCTTCTTCTACAGTCACTGCCTTTGCCACAGTCTCTATCCGGATGCCCTGATCCGTTTCTGCGTGATGCTGAACCTTTAACGTTCCCACATCTACATCATCCGGAAGAAGATTTGCATCCATTCTGATCTTGACCTGAACCTCGCTTCCAGGTTCCGGTTCTATCTCTTCGTCATTCAGCCAGAAGCCAATGTCCAAAGCCATCATTCCACCGTATTCCTCATTGGCTTCGTCCAGGGCATTCTTTGCGTCCTGATATTCATTTCCATCTTCTGTCAGATATCTGGCTCTCAGCTCAGCGCCCTCAGGAAGGGTTCCTCTCTTGGCTGTCACATCTACCAGAATATTTTCCGCGCCGTCTACCGGCATACTGTAACGGGTCAGAGCGTTGGAATCTGTAGCAATCAGAGCCATATCATCCAGTCCCAGTTCTCCGGCTGTCGTAAGGAAACCGACTGCCGTTCCCTCCTTCACACTGGTCAGCTCATAAAGCTCGCCTTCCAGCTCGTCTGCCGGTTTTTCCTCTGGAGCCTCTGTTTCCGGTTCTTCACTGTCAGAGGGCGTTGCTGTCATTCCATTAGAAGGTGTTGCTGTTTCAGCTGCCTCGCCTGTTTTTGTTGTATCAATCACAGGAGATGGTGATGTTATCAGCTCTGCATCCGACTTTACATTTACCGGTATCACGAATTCTGGAGTATGCTTTTCGTCAACTGCAACGATGGCTTTCTGATCCCCATCTGAATGATTCGTAACCAGCAGCATCAGCTCTTCTGAGCCGTCTACTACATAATCATCCTGTTCGCTTCCAACCAGTTCGCTTTCTTCGATTCTGGCAAAAACTCTCAGCTCTGCCTGATTTCCCTTTTTCCCATTTTCCAGCTTTAATTCATAATAATCTCCCGGCTCCAGGAAAAAGTCTTCATATTCTTCTCTGTTCCCGCCTGTGAATTCCACATCTGCCCGCGCGTCTCCGGCAATCGCATTCTGCAGAGCCTCATACAGTTCTTCTCCCGTCGTCTGGAAACGATGAAGCTCACTTCCGTTGGACGGCGTTGCTGCATTGACTGTGTTGCTGGGAGTTGCCAGACCGCTTTCTCCGGAAACAATCACATTGGATGCATTTGCAATACTGCCTGCATTTCCCATAACCATACTGGCACAAAGCATTGCCGCACAGAACCGTTTTCCCTTATGACTCCAAAAATGCTGAGTTTTTCTTTTTATTTCGTTTATGTGATTCTGCATCCTGGAATTTTCTCCCATTGTCTGTTATCCCTCCCTCTTCTTTATTTTTGTATCTTTCAGTCTTTCTGTTTTAATCATTTTCCAATTCCTCCCCTTCCTTACTGTCCAACGCACTGTCGATCAGCTTCAGAAGCTCCAGCGCACTGCGAAAGCTCTGGCGTTCATTTTTTTCTGCCCAGATGACGTCTCCCTGCCAGGTTGCATTCTGCCGGTACCTGACATGTACGACAAAGGTTCCCTTTCCTCCATTTTTATTGTGTAAACGTGATGCATCCATTTGAAGTTCGACCCCTTTCCCCTGTACTTCTCCGGCAACGGGTTTCTTTGTTGAAAAGGAACGGCTGTCTGTAGAACTCTGTGGAAAATTCCACTGATTAAACAGATTTTCTATCGACCGTACCATCTCCATGGTTCCTTGAAAGGACAGCGGCTCATCTGAATATTGATGCCAAATCCGTCCAGTATATTCTCCATTATTTCCCCCATCGATTCCAATACAAATCAGATTGGGTGCATACAGATTGTAAACGACTGTCCCCATTTTTCTCACCTCTTATATATGACACTTTACCAGACAGATTATTAAAGAAACTCTTAAAAAATATTAAATTTTTAAAAAATGTATAAAAAAACAGATAAGCGCTTTTTTGCACTTACCTGCTCTTCATCTGTCTTATATTTCTTTTTAAATATCTTTTAAATCTGCCAGCGACGCCACTGTATAGCTGATGGAAGCCTTGGTTTGAATCTTCTCCCTCAGCCGGTTTTTGATTCTCTGGTATACAATCTCACAATTCTCTTTATTGGTTCCAACCAGCATAATCAGATACTGAGACTGGTTATATCTGGTAAAGGTATCTCCTTCTCTCAAACATCCGCAAATCACCTGCTCCAGATCCGCTGAGCGAAGCTTCAGCTTTTCCTGATTCTGGATCGGCTTCCCCTCATAATCGCTCAGAGTACAAAGCATCAGGTAAATGGATTTTCCCAGACGTTCCATATTTCTTCTTGAAACATGGCAGATCTCAGTGAAGGTCCGGTAATCGCAGAAATATGCTCCCCGCCTGCGTTCCTCCTTCTTTTCACTCAATTCCCGTTTAATAAATTCCATATCTCCCGGCAGCGCATGGGAACTCTGGCTGATCTTCTCATAACATTCCAGCATCTCCGGTGTAGGATCCAGTCCCATTTCATCTGAATACAGCTGAACCATCTGATGATAAATCTCCAGAGCTCTCTCATTTTCTCCTTTTGCTAAAAGAGCATCAATCTGATCCAGCTGCCAATTTTCATAAGGAAACAGCCTGACAGCCTTTTCGTACAATGCTTCCAGTTCTGCATCCTTTCCGTTTCGTTTGAAATAATCTGCCAGTCTCTGAACACAGGTATCAAAAATCATCTTCAGCTGCAGATTCTCCTCAATAACCCATATCTCCGTGGAAATATCAGGAAGCAGTTCTCCCTTATACAGAGCCAACGCCTGCTTATAATAACAGGCGCTTTTCTCTTCATTCAATTCTCTGTCCCCGGCTTCCGCCAGCTCCACAAAACTCTGAACATCGGTTCTTACTGGAATCTCTGTTCCCGCCATATAATCTCCCTCTATACGAATAATATAATTGCAGTCTGGCAGTCCCGCTGCCGGAAGCTGTTTTTTTACCTGATGGAGGAGATTGTTGATGCTGTTATTGGCGTCCGCCACTTCTCTTCGGTCATACAACGCGTCAATCAGCTCTTTTTTAGAAATTCTTCTTTCTCCCCTGAGCCAAATCAACTGCAGAAGCTGGATAAATTTTAAGGTATTTTTCCTTCCTATCAGAATCTCTTTTCCCTGATAGGTAACAGAAAAACCTCCAAGCATACAGACCTCCAACACTGTCTGTTTTTGGAATTCCATTTTATCCCCCCCCGAAAAAATATAGTACACCAGCAGGAATTCTCTATTGATTGTCAAAAAAACGCCAATGAAATGTGTAATTCTCCATTCGCATTCAGTCACAAAAATAGAATAACATAAAATGCGCAGAAATGCCATAAATTCTGCACTTTTTATGTACATTTTATTGCTTTTTTATCTTTTTTTTAATATAATCAATCATTCCTTCCCTGAAGTTATTATATTGGTTTTTCCTATAAAAAACAATCCGTTTGGCACGAACATACATTTTCTGGCCTCGAAAAGACAAAGAGAATACTGGAACTCCCCCATATTTTTATGATAAAATAAAACAGAAAAGGACGTGATTCTCATGAAAATTGCCATCGTAGATGATGAGCAGAGTTGCATAGAACAAATGAAAATTCTCTGCCAGGATTTTGAAACCAGAACCGGCGAACCGACAGAGCTTACCTGCTTTTTGGGAGGAGCTGAGTTTCTGAACACATTTCAGCCTGGCGTTTATCAGATTGTTTTTATGGATATTTTTATGAAAGGGATTAATGGCATTGACACGGCCAGAAAGCTGCGGGAAATCGATCACGCCTGTCTTCTGGTTTTCCTCACTTTCTCCAGTGATTTTATGCCTGATGCCTTTTCTTTTCATGCCTTTGATTATATTACCAAGCCTTTTTCTGAGAGACGGCTCTTTCAGGTCCTGGATGATGCCCAGAAACATTTTCCAAAGCAGACGCCCTGTATCAACATTGTCAGCGGCCGGCAGACGATTCCTCTTCTGCTGTCTGATATTGTGTCTGTGGTAAATGATGCCCATTATCTGGATATTTGCACAAAGGACGGAAAACATCTGCGCAGCCGTATGACTGCTGAAAATTTTCTTCGGCTTACCGGTCATGATCCGCGTTTTCTGTCAGTTAACCGGGGAATTCTTGTCAATGCAGATTATATACATGCCCTTACAAAGAAAGCCTGCATTCTGACTGACGGCACAAGCTTTCCTGTTCGCGTCCGGGACAGCCAGAAGCTGGAAAATGCGCTTCGCCAATACCATTTCTCCTGGCTTCGCAGCGAACATCATCACAGGCACACCTGAGTTTTTCTCCGCATTCCTGCAAAACAGACATTTTCCGAAAAATTTCTTCTTACATTATAAAGGAGGATCCTACCATGAATTTTCTGGCAAGTTTTGTTCAATTTCTTGTTCTGATTCCTGCTGCTCTCCTGTGCTATCTTCCCATGAAAACCAAGCTGCGCTATTCTCCCGCCCGCACAGCAGGACTTTTTGGACTCGTATATCTATTTTTCATTCCTGCTGCCGCATGGATTCTGACGTTTTTTCATATTGGTGCCAATGCAGTCATGTTTCCAGTTATTGCTATATTCTTTCTGTTTTACTGGAAAACGCTGAACGTGTCTCTTTCCAAGGCACTTGCTGTTTATATCCTCAACTGCTCCCTGTTGTCCTTTTGTTACCTCTATTCTATTGCCTTTAGCGCCTGGTTCCATCCCTATGGAACGTATCTGGATGTTTTTCTTGATACTGTTTTGTTTCAGCTTTTTGCCTCTCTTTTTTTAACGCTGATTCTTTCTTTTTCTTTCAGCAAAAAACTTGCCCACCTGATCGAATGTCTGGACATTGAGCACATCTGGTATATTACCCTGCCTGTTTCCGGCTTCTTTCTTTTGTTTAATATCCAGTGTATTCCTCATTCCTACGAAACCCTGCATGTCAACCGCGTTTTTTTCATATTCCTGATCTGTATCACGCTGCTCCTGGGGCTTCTCCTGTTTCTCTGCGTTCTTTTCTATCATACGGTTACTCTTTTAATCGACTCCTTTCGCCAGCAGGAACGGACGCATTTTCTTGAAATCCAGGCGGAACAGTACAACATCCTTTATAACCATATGGAGCAGACGCGGCACCTGCGCCACGATTTTAAGCATTCTGTCCACGCGCTTTCTGTCCTGGCAAACAGCGGAGACGTGGAAAATCTGAAGAAATATTTAGCAGACTATGAACAGCAGGTGCTGACGCTGGACAAGCTGCGCCCCTTCTGCAAAAACGCAGTACTCAATGCCTTGTTTCATCACTATTATGCCATGGCGCAGTCGGCAGAAATCCGTACAGAATGGCACATTTCCATTCCTGATCCTCTGACAATTTCCACTCTGGATCTGTCCAGTCTGATGGGAAATATTCTGGAAAATGCCATTGCGGGATGCCGGACAGTTCCGGAAAAAGAGCGATATTTCATTCTGACTATTGAAATTCTGGAACAAAACAGTCTGTATATCGTCTCTTCCAACAGCTCTGACGGAAACCTGAAAAAGGAATCCGGCATTTACCAGACTACCAAAAGCCAGCTAAACAGTCAGACACAGAGGGAACATGGAATCGGCCTGTATTCCATCCGAACACTGGCTGAAAAATACAATGGTATGTCGCAGTTTTCTTATGATAACGGACAATTTTGTGTAGATGTAGTTTTAAAGCTGTGAAAAGAAGCTCGCGAGCGAGCTTCTCCGCCTGCGGCGGGTTGCTTCTGCAACAAAATTCTCTGCCGCCGCATGGCGATCCTCGCGGAGCGTTTTTATGTCATAGGATGCTCTTTCCTATGACATAAAAAAGAGACTGGATGGGAGTCTCCGCTATCTTCGGTTTCTCCGCATTCAGTCTCTGATTTTGTTTTATTGTATTTTATTATATTTTTCTGTATTTCTCTTATTTTCCGTAGTAAGCTCTCAGATACATTTCCTTGATTTCGCTCATCAGCGGATATCTCGGGTTTGCGCCTGTGCACTGGTCATCAAATGCCTGCTCTACCATTGCATCCAGAGTATCCAGGAAGTACTTCTCATCTACGCCGTACTCAGCGATGGTTTTCTTTACGCCTACAGCAGCCTTCAGCTCTTCGATCTTATCGATCAGCTTCTTAACAGCTTCTTCGTCATTTGCAGCCTGAATACCTACAAAACGTGCGCACTCAGCGTATCTTGCTCTGGTATGCGGATACTGATACTGAGAGAAGGTTCCCATCTTTCTCGGGCACTCAGCAGCGTTAAACTCTACTACCAGGGAAATTAACAGTGCGTTTGCAATACCATGAGGCAGGTGATGGAATGCGCCCAGCTTGTGAGCCATGGAATGACATACACCCAGGAATGCATTTGCAAATGCCATACCAGCCATGCAGGAAGCGTCAGCCATTTTGCTTCTTGCCTCTACATTGCTGCCGTCGCTGTAAGCGGTGGGCAGGTATTCAAATACGTTCTTCATTGCCTTCAGAGCCAGACCATCTGTGTAGTCAGTTGCCATAACAGAAGCATAAGCCTCCAGAGCATGAGTCAGAACGTCTACGCCAGATGCGCTGGTCAGTCCCTTAGGCTGGCTCATCATATTGTCAGTATCTACGATTGCCATATTCGGCAGAAGCTGATAGTCAGCCAGCGGATATTTCACGCCAGTCTCCTGATCTGTAATAACAGCAAACGGAGTTACCTCAGAACCTGTACCGGAAGAAGTCGGAACTGCTACAAAGTAAGCCTTCTCACCCATCTTCGGGAAGGTGTATACACGTTTCCGGATATCGATGAAGCGCATTGCCATATCCTGGAAATCTACTTCCGGATGCTCGTACATTACCCACATGATCTTACCTGCATCCATTGCGGAACCGCCGCCCAGTGCGATAATTACATCTGGCTGGAAAGCAGTCATAGCCTTTGCACCAGCCTGTGCATTTGCCAGGGTCGGATCCGGCTGAACATCAGAGAAGCACTGGTAAACAATACCCATCTCGTCCAGCTTGTCAGTAATCGGCTTGGTGTAGCCATTCATATATAAGAAGGAGTCTGTTACAATAAATGCTCTCTTCTTGTGCATAACAGTGCCCAGCTCATCCAGGGCTACCGGCAGACAGCCCTTCTTAAAGTATACCTTCTCCGGTGCGCGGAACCACAGCATATTCTCTCTCCTCTCAGCAACAGTCTTAATGTTCAGCAGATGCTTCACGCCTACGTTCTCAGATACAGAGTTGCCGCCCCAGGAGCCGCAGCCCAGCGTCAGAGACGGAGCCAGCTTGAAGTTGTACAGATCACCGATACCGCCGTGAGAAGAAGGAGTATTAATCAGGATACGGCAGGTTTTCATTGCTTCTGCGTGCTTCATAATCTTTTCCTGCTCATTTACGTTAACGTACAGGGAAGCAGTATGTCCGTAACCGCCGTCTGCAACCAGACGCTCAGCCTTTACGATTGCCTCGTCAAAGGTCTCAGCCTTGTACATAGCCAGTACCGGAGACAGCTTCTCATGAGCAAATTCCTCGCTGATATCTACAGACTCAACCTCACCGATCAGAATCTTGGTATCAACCGGAACCTCAACGCCAGCCAGCTGTGCAATCTTATAAGCGCTCTGTCCTACAATCTTTGCATTCAGAGAACCATTGATCAGAATGGTCTTTCTTACCTTATCCAGCTCTTCCGGCTTCAGGAAGTAGCAACCGCGGTATGCGAATTCTTTCTTTACTTCATCATAAACAGATGCCAGGACAGTTACAGACTGCTCAGAAGCACAAATCATACCGTTATCAAAGGTTTTGGAATGAATAATGGAGTTTACTGCCATCTTAATATCAGCAGTGTCGTCCAGAATAACCGGGGTATTTCCTGCGCCTACGCCCAGCGCCGGTTTTCCGGAAGAATAAGCTGCCTTAACCATACCCGGGCCGCCGGTTGCCAGAATAATATCTGCATCCTTCATAACTGTGTTGGTCAGCTCCAGAGACGGTACGTCAATCCATCCGATAATTCCCTCCGGTGCGCCAGCCTTAACAGCTGCATCCAGAACAACCTTTGCTGCTGCAATGGTAGATTCTTTTGCACGGGGATGTGGGGAAATAATAATTGCATTTCTTGTTTTCAGGCAAATCAGAGTTTTGAAAATAGCAGTGGAGGTCGGGTTTGTAGTAGGAATAACTGCTGCTACCAGACCGATAGGCTCTGCAATTTTCTTGATTCCGTACGCCTTATCTTCTTCTACCACACCGCAGGTTTTGGTGTTCTTGTAAGCATTGTAAATATACTCTGCTGCATAGTTATTTTTAATAACCTTATCTTCTACAACACCCATGCCGGTCTCGGCCACTGCCATCTTAGCCAGCGGGATTCTCATTTTGTTGGCTGCAGATGCTGCCTCGTAGAAAATTTTATCGACCTGCTCCTGAGTAAAGGTAGCAAAAATCTTCTGAGCCTCACGCATTGCCTGCATCTTTACTTCCAGAGCTTCTACATTGTCAATGATTTCGGGAACTGCAATTGTCTGCTTCTCTGCCATTGTCACTTATCCTCCATAAAATAATGATAAAAGTAATGATATCCTAAAAGTTTTTTCTGTTTCCTATATTCAAGTCCGACATAAAATATCTCATTTAAAAGTCGATATTTTTTTAACAATGTCACTATAAGCATTATACTTGCTCGTTAAATAATTGTCAATGAAATGATATCTAATTTTTAAACTTTTTTTCATTCTTTTATATGCAAAATGTATAAAACCCTGATTTTGTTTTCATGAATTACCGCGGTGAAGAGTGAAATTTTTTAAATAGAATACGAAATAATGATATTATGAATCTGTCAGATTTTCTTCTAAGGGCTCCCTGGCCTGGTTTACGTTGTTCCTTCTTTCTTCTGATAAATTATTCATCCGGCTCCAGATCATCAAAAATATCAGAATCATAAAACTCGCGAATCGTTACGCCAAGACCATCTGCTATTCTGTTGATATTAACGATTCCCGGATTCTTGCTTTTTCCATTTACAATACTTTTATAAGTTGACGCAGGAATCCCGGCCTTATAGGTAACGGAATATCCACTCAGCTTTTTTTCCTTACATAATTCTGTAATTCTATAGCTTGTTGCTTCACTTATCGTCATCAGAAGAATCCTCCTTATTATGGACTAGTTTAGTCGAATTTTGGAAGATCTTAGGGCGATATATCGCCCTACCAGTGATGATTTTGTAATTTTTATTTTATTTTCTTACAGTCCATAAATGGAGTATACTTTCTGTTCTGGGAAAGTCGCAATTCCGGTGCGTAGCGCCTATTCTCGCATGGGCTTTTATTATTAGTCTTTCTTGTTGGGGTTTTCTTGTCGGGCTTTTCTTGTTAAGGTTTTCTTAATTGAGTTTTTCTTGTTAGGTTTTTCTTGTTGGAGTTTTATTGTTGGGGTTTTCTTGTTGGGCTTTCTTGTTGAGCTTTTATCTCGTAGTTCTTTTATATTTCGTAGTCCTTTTATTTCATGGTTCTTTTATTTCATAGGCCAAACTTCTTTTATAAAACAACGAAGAGGAACATTCTTCAAATGCCCCCCCTCATTGATATCGTCCTATTTTCTTTTTTTATTTGCAGCCACACGCACGTTTCTCTTATCCTGCTCGCCTTTATGTTCCTCTCTCTTTCACTTCAAACTGTCTATGGTTTTGATGTCCGCTCTTTTTCAATTCAGGGCTGCCTGCGCTTTTGGTGTTTGCTCTCTTCCACCTCAATGCTGCCTGTGCTTTGGTGTCTTCTCTCTTCCACTTCAAGACTGCCTGTGCTTTGGTATCTGCTATCCTCCAGGCTATTTGCCCTGCGCTTTTTTGCTGTCTTACTGAGCAGCTATATTCTTTTCCTTATAGCCTAAGGCCTGTTCCAGCGCCATTTTTTCTTCATTACCAAGGGCAACATCTGTCTGACCTCTATCTACATCTTTAATATAGAGATAACACCCTTCTCTGCTGTGAACAGAGTTAATCACAAAACCTGTATTTGTATAATCCAGTAATGCCAGAGCAAAGCTCAAATTTCCGCCCATTCCTTTAAACGCATTGTATTTTACAATACCCATTTTTTGAAAAGACGCTCTGGAATTCTTATTAGCTGTGCGAATAGAATCTTTATTGGCCCGATCCTGAGATTTCAGATCAATAATATCCTCCATCTGTTTTATGATCATTTCCTCCATTGATTCCGCATCTTTCCCTCTCATAAAATAATCATACCGCCGGTATAACTTTTTTATCTTAACTATACACACAATAACAACGACCAGCAGTATCAATGTGATAGCCGACTGGGCAATGATAAGATAGACGGGATCAAATCCCAGGTTATTCAAAATACTTCCTTCCATCTTTGTTCACTCCTGTCTTTTGCATATCCCTTACCGGATGGATTCAATCAATTCTACAATACGCTCCAGCTCCGACTCCGAATAATACTCAATTTCAATTTTTCCTTTTGATTTATCCTTTCGGCTAATATTTACCTTCGTACCCATAACCGTTTTCATCCGTTCTTCCAGATCCCGAAATACCAGCTCAAGCGCTTCATCTACCTGTTTTTCTTTTTTCGGTTTCTTTTCTTTTCCCATCAGCTTTACAGCCTTTTCTACTTCACGAACGCTCATTTTATTCTGTTCAATCTTATGAGCCAGTTCAATCTGCAGCTTGGGATCTTCTAAAGACAAAAGCGCTCTTGCATGTCCGCTGGAAAGACGGTTTTCAACCAGCATCTGCTGTACCTCTTTTGCAAGATTCAGCAATCTCAGGCTATTAGTAATCGTTGTTCTGCTTTTGGATACTCTCTCCGCAATTTCTTCCTGCTTCAAATTAAATTCCTGAATCAGCTGTTGATATGCCATAGCCTCTTCAATCGGGTTCAAATCTTCTCTCTGAACATTTTCGATCAACGCGATTTCCATGGTCTGCTGCGGATCATATTCCCGGACTACCACAGGAACCTCCTTCAAATCTGCCATCTTGGCAGCTCTCCAGCGACGTTCCCCTGCAATAATTTCAAATCCATTTTCTCTCTTCTGTACCAGAAGCGGCTGCAGTACACCATACCGCTTCATGGAATCTGCCAGCTGCTGAAGCTGTTCCTCATCGAAATTTTTTCTTGGCTGGGAACGATTTGGCTCAATCTTGGAAAGCTTCACATAAATTTCGCCATGCGTTTCTTCCCCTTTTTCAGATGCCGAAATCTGTTTCTCGATCGCCTGCTGTTCAAGTGAAAAATCTAAAACAGATGCTCTGTCAACAGAACCATCTGATAATGTTTCACGTGAAACATCTGGCTGTGTTTTTGGTTCCAGCTTCTCTACTTCACCAGATAAGCTCTGGGTCTGAGACATCTTCTCCTCTGCCACTTTCTTCTGTACAACTTTTTCAGAAGTGGAATCTTGATTCTTCTCATTGGATTTCACATTGGATGTTGATGTATGTTTCCTTCCTCGAGAAACTCTTTCTTCTTCGCTGTCAGAGTTTTCGTGAGAATGGCTGCCTCTCTTATCCATAACAACTTCCTCAACAACATCTTCTCCAAACAAAGCTCCAAGTCCTCTTCCCAATCCTTTTCCAAGTCCTCTCTTTGCCTGTGCCATTATACCTCTCCTCTGCTGATCACTTCTGCTGCTAACATTCTGTAACTTTCTGCTCCCGTTGATCGAGTATCATAAAGATTGATCGGCATTCCATGGCTGGGTGCCTCTGCCAAACGAACATTCCGCGGAATAATTGTTTTGTAAATAGTTCTGTTTAAATGCTTCTTTACATTTTCAACCACCTGCAGAGAAAGATTGGTTCTCGCATCGTACATGGTGAACACAACTCCCTCTAACTCCAGCTTCGGATTCAGTTTTTTCTTCACCAAATCAATAGTCTGAAGAATCTGTGTCAATCCTTCAAGAGCATAGTACTCGCACTGAATCGGAACAAGAACAGTATCAGATGCTGTCAGTGCATTGATTGTGAGAAGACTCAGAGAAGGAGGACAATCGATAATGATAAAATCATAATTATCTTTTACCTTTTCCAGTTCCGCTCTCAGCAGTGATTCCTTATTTGCCACATCAAGGAGTTCAATCTCAGCTCCTGCCAGATTTACGTCAGATGGAAGGACATCCAGATTTTCCTGAACCTCCTTCACGATACACTCATCCAACTGACATTCATCCATCAGCAGCTCGTAAACAGTTTTATCCATATATCCCTTTTCAAAACCAAGGCCACTGGTGGCATTTCCCTGCGGATCAAAATCCACAGCAAGTACCTTCTGTCCAGCCTCTGCTAAACAGGCGGACAAATTAATGGCTGTTGTAGTTTTCCCTACTCCACCCTTTTGATTTGCAATTGCTATTATTCTTCCCATATTCTTTCCTTTATTCTTGGTAACTATCCAGAAGCGGAGATAAACCTGACCGATTGTCTAAAAACAGGAAATGCGCTTTTTTGAACAGCTACTATAGTATAGTAATATCTGTATTGGTATTAAGTATAACATACTTTTCCATCTTTTCCTATGTATATCAGAAAATTATTCTCATGAAATTTTCGTAAAATCCCCATAAATTATTCAGCAGTACGTCAACTTTTCCTCGTTTCTCGTTGTATATGACGCAAAATTGTATTATACTAATAGGAAAAGACTGAGCTTTTTGCAGCTCAATATTGTTCAGGGGAGGTATTTATGCGTACCAAAAACAAGCTTTTCACCTTACTCCTTATTTCTGCCGGAACAACCGCATCGATTGCTGCAATCAATAAATGCATAAAGATTTCAGCTATTTCAAAAAATTTACTTTCTGAGCCCAAATCCCTATGTTATAAATGGCGATTGGGAAACATCCACTATACAAAAACAGGAAGTGGAAAACCACTGCTTTTGATCCATGATATTCATGCTGCAGCCAGTGGACATGAGTGGAGTCAATTAGTACCGTTGCTTCAAGAGCATTATACGGTTTACACCATAGATTTGCTGGGATGTGGTCGATCAGAAAAAATAAACATGACTTATACCAATTATCTGTATGTACAGCTGATTTCAGATTTCATTAAATCTGTTATTGGCCATCGGACAAATGTTATTGCTTCTGGAGAATCTGCTTCTATCCCTGTTATGGCCTGTGCAAGTGATCCGGATTTATTCGATCAGATTATGCTTATCAATCCGCTTAGAATTCTGGATTGCAGCCTGATTCCCGGCAAGCTGGCAAAAATGTATAAATTTATGGTTGAACTGCCTGTGATCGGAACACTGCTCTATCATATCGCAGCCAGCAAACATATCATTGCAGAAGAAGTATGCTCCCACGGATTTTATAATCCATTTTCCGTAAAACCCAAACTGATAGACAGCTACTATGAAGCAGCCCATTTAGGCAATGCTCCCAAGGCCATTTACGCCAGTTCTAAATGTAATTACACCAAATGCAACATTACCAATGCGATTCGGAAGATCGATAATAGTCTCTATATCATTGGCGGCTCTGCTGTTTCCGATATCGAGACACGGCTGGATGAATATAAAGACTGCAATCCTGCTATAGAAACTGCTATTATCCCAGAAACAAAAGGTCTTCCTCATTTGGAATCTCCAGAAAAAGTGCTGCATCTTGTAGAAACATTCTTTACGTAAAAGTCGTAAAACTATTTTGCAGCAGATTTTTATAACAAACATCAAATTTCAAAATGTTTCACGTGAAACATTTTAAATAAGTTTATGATGCATCTCTATGAAACCTTTAAACCTGTACTGCGTAATTCGTTTTACAACAAGCTGCTAATCCTGTCATTTGGCATCCGCACTGCACTTCCATAGCTGCTGAGGGTTTATCTTTCATAGGAATGATTTTTCATAATGAAAAACGTAACTATTCAGAACAGTTATAAAAAACAATCATTTAATCAAACGCAAAGAGAGGTTCGCTTATGACAACATTTAATCATTTTAATTTTAATGTTCTTGATCTGGAAAAAAGCCTGAAATTCTACAAAGATTCTTTGAATTTAGAGCCAGTAAGAGAAAAAGTGGCTGAAGACGGTTCCTTTAAACTGGTTTATTTAGGCGATGGAAGCAGCGACTTTACCCTGGAATTAACCTGGCTTCGCGATCGAACCGAGCCATATAATTTAGGAGAATGCGAATTTCATCTCGCCTTTAAAACAGATGAATACGATCGTCTCCATCAGCTCCACAAAGATCAGGGAGTCATTTGCTTTGAAAACGAAAAAATGGGAATCTATTTTATCCTGGATCCAGACGGATACTGGATCGAAATCGTGCCGGACAGACACTAATTTGATTCTTCTACTGCTTTAATTATATAGGTAAAATCTACCTACCCAGCAAAGATTCAGAGAAAAGACTTTTGTTTTCATATGAGTCTTTTCTCTGAATTTTCATAGTGCAGGCGCTTGACACCCCTTAAAGAATCAACCACGAAACCATCTATACTTTCCGCTGTATTTCATTTTTTCAAATCCGTTCTTCTGTTTTTACCCTGAAATACATACCAAATTTTAAAATTAAATATAACTATTCAGGACGAGGCATCTTCTTATTCGGCTTTGCCGGAAAAGGAAACACCCCGTCCTGAACAGTTACAATTAAATCCTCTTCAAATCTTCCACGATTTTTTCTAAATCCTGCTGTAAGTAAACCCGCTCAGACACACTTTTCCCAATCGGTCTTGTAGAGAGCCTTTTTGATGTTACACTTTCCGTTATTTCAATCTCTGTTTCATTTCCCCTGGAATCAAGCAAAAACTCCCGATATCCTGTCATGCTATCGTTTTCCAAACATAACTTCAAGCACGTTAACGGAACCGACTTTTCGATGGTAAAAATCGTTTTATATCCCTCTCGATTGCTCTCTTTAAAACATTTTTCATCGATCATTTCTATTTCACTCGCATCTGCTCTCCACTCAGGATATTTTTCAAATGCCGACAATTTTCCCCAGATTACATAAGCTTCTTTTGGGATCACGATATTTTCCTTTCTTGTTGTCATACATATGCTCTCCTTTCCGATTATTTTTTGCCCTGCGTTCCTATTACTAATTCTATCGTAACTGTTCAGGACGAATCATCTTCCTGTCCGGCAAAGCCGAACAAGAAGCACCGGAGATTCCTCCGATGCGAGAACTGGCAGGAAAATCTGTATCAAATTTGCTTGTAAGCGGATTTTTCCGACAGCTCTCCCCCTATCCTGAATGGTTGCGTTTTATCATATTCTAATAGGTTTTACTACTCTGAATCTGTCCCCTATAACAGCTTGCGGCAGCTCCTCCCTCTCGCTTTCCCCTTCCTCTTTTTCCTATTATTCCCTTTTTTCTGCCTTTCTCTCATTTATGTATATACATTTTTACATAATATTTATACATTTTAATATGCGTTATTTTTGAATATTTATTCTGTATATTCATTCATGCCATGCATCTTTTTTTAATATAATACATAGCCAGACTTCGCGCCACGCTTTATATTTCAAATGTTCCACGTGAAACATTACAGTTTTCTCGTAAAACTCACAATATCATCACACCTTTTTAACAAGGAAGCTTATCTGCGTCAAATCTTTTTCCCAAACAAAATTCCTTTTTACAGTAATGCATCTACAGGATTAGCATTTTCTTTTATTTGCAAGAAAGAAAAAAGAGTGCATTCCAGCGCGAAACTCCGTGCCAGAAAACACTCTTCCTTTTCATTTTTTATTTTGTAAAAAGCAATTACATCTTGATTGGTTCCTTTGATGGAACGCCCGCTTTTCTAGGATATTTCTTCGGTGTTGCCGAAATCTTTTTAATTTTCACCAGGGTACGTTCTGCATCTGCGCCGATCAAAGAAAAATGAATTACATTTTCCACCGTGCCTCCCATACTTTCAATAGCTTTCGTTCCTTCCTTCAGCTCCTCTTCAATTTTTCCAGATTTATACGGAAGAAAAGCGCCGCCAATCTTCACAAAGGGAAGACAATATTCCGACAAAGTTGCTGTATTTGCTACTGCTCTGGAAACACAGTAATCGAATTTCTCTCTATATTTTGGATTTTTCCCAAAATCTTCTGCTCTTCCATGAATCATCTCCACTTCAGAAAGCCCTAAAGCGCTGCACACTTCCTTCAAAAAATTGATCCGTTTGTTCAGAGAGTCCAAGAGAGTGATTTTCAATCCAGGAAAAGCAATTTTCAGAGGAATTCCTGGAAATCCCGCTCCTGTTCCCACATCGATCACCTTTTTACTGCAAGTTTCCAGATCCTTTTCTGACTTTACAATACACAAGCTATCAACAAAATGCTTGGTAATCACCTCTTCCATTTCTGTGATCGCTGTAAGATTCATTACTTTATTCCACTCTACCAGCATTTCATAATACTGATAAAACTGTTCTAACTGCCGATCACTCAGAGTTATCCCAAGCTCCTCCGTTTCGCATCTCATCCTGTCCACAAATTTCTGTTCCATAATCCACCTTCTCTCTATCCCGAATTTCCATATATTCAGGATTCATATTCCAAAAAAGCACTTCCATTTACACATAAAAACAACGCTTCAGAAGACGTCTGATGTCTCAGTAGAAGTCATCTGACGTCTTCTGCATGTATCTCTTGTTATCTGCTCACATCGCATCTGCATCTTCCCGTTTTCCATCCAGGACAACCATCAGAAAATTATATTGTTATTTTATTGTCAATATGTATACATCCGTATTTTATTTGTATATTTATTCTTTTTCTTGTATTTTTCTTTTGTTTTTGATTCTTTCCGGGGTAACTATTCAGGAAATATAAGCAAAATACTTATATTTCCTGTCCTCTCTGCCCGTGGCGCATCTGTTCCAGATGAACCAGCAAAACAGAAATATCAGCCGGAGATACGCCGGAAATTCTCGATGCCTGTCCAATCGATGAGGGCTTATACAGATTCAGCTTCTGTACTGCCTCCCTCCGCAGACTCTTCACTGTACTGTAATCAAAATCAATATCCAGCTTTTTATTTTCCAGCTTTTTAAACTGAGTCACTTGCTGCTGCTGGCGTTTTAAATATCCCTCATATTTCATATTGATATTCACCTGCTCTGCAGTATCCGCCGGAAGCTGTGGTCTTGTTTTGTCAATTTCTGCCAGAGAAAAATAATCCAGCTCCGGTCTGCGCACCAGCTCTGCCATAGTTGCTCCTGTTTTCAGAAGCGTGCTGCCGTGGCGCTCTAAAAATTCCTGAACCTTTGGGCTGGCCCCTACCGTTGTCTTCTCCAGACGCTCTGTCTCCGCTTCAATATCCCGCTGTTTCTGTAGAACCCGCTCATAATCCTCATCACTGACAAGGCCAATTTCATGGCCAATCTCCCGCAGTCTGAGATCCGCATTATCCTGCCGGAGCAAAAGCCGGTATTCTGCCCGGGAAGTCATCATCCGGTATGGCTCATGATTTTCCTTTGTTACCAGATCATCGATCAGCACTCCAATATAGGCCTGAGAGCGATCCAGAACATAGGGTTCCCGTCCCAGAACCTTCATAGACGCATTTACGCCTGCCATAAAGCCCTGAACAGCCGCCTCCTCATATCCGGAGCTTCCGTTGAACTGACCGCCGCTGAACAGCCCCTGAATCGCCTTAAACTCCAGGGTAGGCTTCAGCTGTCTGGAATTAATGCAGTCATACTCAATGGCATAGGCATTGCGGACAATCTTTACATTCTCCAGCCCGGGAACTGTCCGGTACATAGCATACTGAACATCCTCCGGAAGAGAACTGGACATTCCCCCCAGATACATTTCATTGGTATACAAACCCTCCGGCTCTACAAAGACCTGATGCCGGTTTTTATCCGGAAACTTCACAACCTTATCTTCAATAGACGGACAGTACCGGGGGCCGGTTCCCTCAATCGCACCGGAAAACAGAGGAGAGCGATCCAGATTGGCACGGATAATCTGGTGTGTTTCCTCATTGGTGTAGGTCAGCCAGCAGGAAACCTGATCCTTCTGAACAGACTCTGGATCCGTTGAAAACGAAAACGGAACCACCCGCTCATCTCCAAACTGCTCTTCCATTTTTGAAAAATCAATGCTGCGCCGATCCACACGAGCCGGAGTCCCTGTTTTAAAACGGTACATTTCAATCCCGTTTTTCACCAGGGACTCTGTCAGATAATTGGCAGCCTGCAGGCCATTCGGCCCTGTATACATACTTACATCGCCATAAATGCATCTGGCCTTCAAATAAGTTCCTGTAGCCAGAATCACAGCCTTAGCGTGGTAAACAGCCCCGGAAAAGGTTTTTACCCCCTTAATTTGCCCATGCTCTGCCATAATTTCTGTAACCTCAGCCTGACGGATTGTCAGGTGATCCGTATTTTCCAGAGTACAGCGCATCTGGCGGGTATATTCCTGCTTGTCCGCCTGAGCACGGAGTGAATGAACCGCCGGCCCCTTAGACTGGTTTAACATTTTTGACTGAATAAATGTTTTATCAATATTTTTTCCCATTTCACCCCCAAGGGCATCCAGCTCCCTCACCAGATGTCCCTTTGAGCTTCCGCCAATATTGGGATTGCAGGGCATCAGCGCAATACTGTCTACGCTGACCGTAAACATGATGGTTTCCAGCCCCAATCTGGCACAGGCCAGAGCCGCCTCACAGCCCGCATGGCCTGCGCCTACCACCACAATATCATAAGTCTCTTCCACATTCGGCATGACCAACAACCTCTTTTCCATTTATTTTCCCGTGCAGAACCGGCTGAAAATCTCATTCACCAGATCGTCCTCCACCGCTTCTCCGATAATTGTGCCCAGCTTCTCATAGGCATCCATCAAATCAATGGTGAGAAAATCCTCCGGCATCTGATTTTCTATGCTCTGCTTTACCATTTTCAGACTCTCCAAAGCGCCTGACAGGGCTGTTTTATGACGCACATTGGTAATCATCACCTCGTCATTAAACTTCAGATCCCCTTCATAAAACATCTCTTTTATTTTATTTTCCAGCTGATCGATCCCTGTTTCCTCTCTGGCTGACACGGCAACCACATCCAGCCCCGTTTTTTCTGACAGCTCCTTCTCGGAAATCACAGTCTTCAAATCTGTTTTATTCAGAAGAACCACTGCTTTTCTGTCCCGGATCAGATTCATAATCAAATCATCATTTTCATCTAAGGGTCTGGAGCCGTCCACCACATAAATAATCAAGTCTGCCTGATCCGCCATCTGTCTTGCTCTGGATACTCCAATCTGCTCTACAATATCCTCTGTTTCCCGAATTCCTGCCGTATCGATCACATTCAGAGTAATTCCGTGAAGCCGAATCTGCTCCTCCAGAATGTCGCGGGTTGTTCCGGCAATATCCGTTACAATCGCCCTCTCTTCTCCCACCAGAACATTCATCAGAGAAGATTTCCCCGCATTGGGTTTTCCGAGAATTACCGTTTTGATCCCTTCTGTGACAATTTTTCCATTGTCAGCAGAGCGAACCATAGATTCCATCTGATCGATCATAGGATTCAGCTTCTCCATCAGCTCATCCTCATAGCCTTCCAGAGAAATATGCTCCGGATCATCCAGGGCAGATTCAATAAATGCAATCTGATACAGAATATCCTCTCTCAGCTTCCGGATTTTTCTGGAAAGGGATCCCTTCAGCTGACTGACTGAGCTTTTCATGGCATAGTCATTTTTTGAATGAATCACATCCATCACAGCCTCTGCCTGTGACAGATCGATCCGTCCGTTTAAAAATGCCCGTTTTGTAAATTCTCCCGGCTCTGCCGGACGGGCTCCATATTTGATTACTGTCTCCAGTATTTTTTTCATTACCAGGACACCGCCGTGGCAGTCAATTTCCACTGTGTCTTCCGCTGTATAACTGTGGGGTCCCCGCATGGCTATCACAAGAACCTCATCTAAAATTTCCTCTCCGTCCTTTATCATACCATAATGAACCCGATGAGAGGGAGCTTTTCTCAAATCAAAATTCTTCTTTTTACTTTCAAATATTTCATTTACAATCGAAAATGCATCGCTGCCGCTGACTCTCACAATTCCGATCCCGGAACTGCTCATGGCTGTGGCAACTGCTGCAATCGTATCTGAGCTTCTGTCCTTCAGCATATTTCACCTCTCAATAACAAAGGGGCATCCGGTGGTGGTCAAACCACTACCAGACACCCCCGTTTTCTAATTTTACTCCTGTACAGTTCCTGTCTCTGCAGGCTCTGTGCTGGCTTCTGTCACAGACTCAGCCTTTTCCTGAGTTTTCTGTGCTGTCTTATCATAAGTTTTCTCACCGTGGCTTCTGTCGCTGCGGCGAGAACCGTAACGCTCCTTACGGCTGCCGCTGTAGCTGTCCTTCTTCAGGGAAATCACTACATGGCGGAAGGGATCCTCGCCCTCACTGCGGGTCACCACATACCGATCATTCTGAAGGGCAGAGTGGATAATCCGTCTTTCGTAGGGATTCATCGGCTCTAAGGATACCGGATGCTTGGTTCTCTTTACCTTATAGGAAATATTTCTCGCCAGTGTCTCCAGAGTTTCTTTCCGTCTCTCCCGGTAATTCTCTGTATCCAGCTTTACGCGCAGATAACCTTCCGTTTCTTTGTTGACTACAAGGCTTACCAGATACTGGAGAGAATCCAGAGTCTGTCCTCTTTTGCCAATGAGAATACCCATATCGTCGCCGTTCATCATCACCTGGAGTTCTCTCTCACCGGCATTGTAAACAGTGTCAATGGTCACTTCCATTCCCATAGCGCCGAATACCTGAAGCAGGAAATCCTTTGCTGCCTTTTTCACAGCCTCTTCATTTACCTTTCCTGCTGGTTTTTCCTTTGGAAGCTTTTCCTCCGGCTCTGCCTCTGCACTTCTGACAGGCTTTCCGGAAGTCTCCTGTCTGGGAGCTGCCTCCTTTTTGCCTTCTCTACGCTGGAATTCCTTTTTCTCCCGCTTTTCCGGTCTGCCGCCTGATTTCTCAGAACGTTCCTCACAGTTTGCAGAAGCTGCTGTTTCTTTTGTTTCAGATGCTGCAGAAGCCTTCTGGGCCGCCTCTCTGGCCGCTTTCTCCTCCGCAGCCTTTGCTGCCTTCTCAGCAGCGGCTTTTTCTGCTGCGGCCTTCGCTGCTGCTTTTTCGGCAGCGGCTTTTTCTGCCGCAATTTTTCTTTCCTCTTCCTCACTCATAACCCGCGCACGAATTACACAGGGCTTTGCCCCAATAAATCCCAAAAAGCCGGAACTTTCTTTCTGTACGACTTCGTACTGCAGATGATCGCTCGTTGTCTGTAATTCAATGAGAGCTTTTGTAATTGCTTCATCCAATGTTTTTGCAGATACTGTAATCTTATCGTCCATCGTTTCCTGCCCCCCTTATTTATTTGTTGTGCTTTTCGTTGTACCTGGCAACCATGTTTGCCTTGGAAGCAATACTGCCGGGCTTTGCGTCATTGTTGTAATAAGCGTTGGAAGCCTCAACCTGTTCTTTCGTCTTCTCCAGCTTCTCTGCGCGAAGGGCTTCCTCTTTTTCAGCTGCAGCCTGCATGCTCTTTAAGCTGGCAGTTGCATTCTGATTGATTTTCTGAGGCGGAAGACCCTTTTTCGCACGTTTCTTATTGGCTTTCTCAACGTTCTTGCGAATCATCTCGTCAATATCCACTCTGTTCAGATAAGCATTTACAATTACCTGCTGAATAATCATAAACACGCTGCTGGCTACCCAGTAGATACCGATTGCTGCCGGGAAAGTAAAGCAGAACCATACAGACATCAGAGGCATAATAACGTTCATCTGCTTCATCATCTGAGTTCCCATGCTGTTATCATCCTGCTTGGGCTGAGACTGAGCAGACATCATCAGCTTGGAGCTTAACCACTGAGTCAGGCCTGCCAGAATCGGAATCAGCCATGCAATACTCGGCACCCAGGAACCATTGAAGGGATTGGTTGCCAGATTGATTCCGAAGAAGGAGTTCATTCCTTCGATGACTGCAGAATTTGCTGCAATTACATTTGCTGCATCCGGAAATGCATTTCCCAGCTCGGTCCACTGAGCCGGATTTAATTTGTAGAGAATATCTACCATCTTGTTGGCCAGAGCTTCGCCGGTAACGCCGGTCAGATCGCCAATGGTTGTCATTCCAGTAAGCGGAATATTGTTATCCGTAGCAAACTGAACCAGCTTGGCTGCAGCGCCTTCCTGAAGAGCACCTGCATTGGCAGCGCCGGTAATTGCATATACTACCTGCAGGAAATATTCCTTAACCTGTCCCACATAGGCGGGAATTGTGTAAATTACCCGATACAGAGCCAGCATAATGGGAAGCTGAATCACCAGCTGCAGACAGCCGCCGGTCATGGATGTACCGTACTTTTCATAAACGGCCTTTGTCTCCACATTCATTCTCATCATGGAGTCATTGTCTGTTTTTCCCTTATACTTGTTCTGAATTGCCATCAGCTCTGGCTGCATTACCGTCATCATCTTTGATGATTTCTGCTGCTTGATGGTCATGGGGAACATGAGAATTTTCACTACCAGAGTAAACAGAATAATGGACAGACCGATATTCAGAACACCGAAGGAGCTGGTAAACCGAAACAGCGCGTCCATAATCCATCCCAATACCTGGGAAATGGGGCCCATAAACATGCCCTCAACCTTTGTCAAAACTAAATAATCCAATGTGCTACCTCCTCATACGTTACGGAACCGGGTCATAACCGCCTTCTGCCCATGGGTGGCACCTGAGTATCCTCCGCACAGACAACCATAGTCCTTTCACCACGCCGTACTTTTCCAGTGCCTCAATGGCGTATTGAGAACACGTAGGCGTGTAAATACAGTGAGTCCATACTTTCATCGGAGACAGAAAAATCTGATATCCCCGAATCATAAGGATCATAATTTTTTTAATCATTTTTCTCACTTCGATTCTCTAAAATGTTATGAAGCCCGCAGAGGTGCAGAAATGCACGCTCTATAGTTTTGTAATCCGATTCTTTTGCAGCGGCGCGAACCACTACAACGATGTCTAATCCAGTCTCTAACATGTTTTTGTGTAACCGGAAACTTTCCCGAACCAGACGGGTCAGCCGATGGCGGACAATGCTGTTTCCTACTTTTTTGCTGGCGGATATGCCAATACGTGTATCCTGGCTCTCAGCCCGCATTACATACATAACCAGCTGTCTGTTGGCATGGGAGTTTCCTGTTCGATATACTTTTTGAAAATCAGAATTTTTTTTGATACTTGGAAATCTTTTCATAGTCTTTTACCAAAGGCTTAATGAATACTCATGCACTGAAAATCTTTTTCCAGTGCATATGTGAAAAAAAAGGCCACAATTTCTTGTGACCTTAGATTCATTAAGCGGATAATTTTGCTCTGCCTTTTGCTCTTCTTGCAGCTAATACTTTTCTTCCACCCGGAGTACTCATTCTAGCTCTGAAACCATGAACCTTAGACCGCTGTCTGTTCTTTGGCTGGAAAGTCATTTTCATGGCGCACACCTCCTCTAATATTAATCGCTTATCTGTCAAACATATTACGACTATTATAATCAAACATCTTCTCAATTATATAGAAAACATACGGCTTCGTCAAGGGTTTTTATGAAAAACTGGCGTGTTTTCCTTAGAAAAACCGTATTTACCTCCCTATTTGTTTGTGCTATAATAGGGTCGAACGTTATTCTTAGGAAAATGTATCAGGACAAAAGGGCTCGCAGACCCCTGTACTCTGCGGATTATTTTTTCTATTTAAACCTATAAAAAGCGGGAAAATCTTATGTGCGGACCCTATGAGGCTGCAACCTGACTTTTGTTTTCCAGCTTCCATATCCATGTGCAGCGATATCTCTGCGCCTTTTTCCATTCCTAAATTTCGTTCATTTTTATTTCCATATGAAAGGCAGATCTTTTTAATTCAAAAGAAAACTGTCGCTTATTACCTGAAAAACAGGCATGCTTCCTGCCGTTTTATCAGAAAGAAAAAGGAGAACAAAGATGAATGCAAGACTTTCAACACCAATGAATTCCCGTATCCCCTCACAGAACCTGGCTCACCAGGCAAAGACGAAGCGTATGGTTCAGCTTGCGCTGATGATATCCATTATCTTTGTCATGGCCTTCTCGCCTCTTGGCTATCTTCGAACTCCGGGACTGACCATTACGTTTCTTACCGTTCCTGTGGCTGTAGGCGCTGTCCTTATGGGGCCTCTGGCCGGAGCCGTCTGCGGTCTGGCATTCGGTATTACCAGCCTGATCACAGCTATGACCGGCGGCAGTCCGTTCAGCTCCATGCTGCTTTCCATCAATCCGCTCGCTCTGGCATTTACCTGCATGGTTCCCCGTGTTCTGGAGGGATGGCTCTGCGGGCTGATCTTTGCAGCTCTCAGACCGCGATTTAAAAATGCTTCTTATTTTATTGCCTGTCTGGCCTGCCCGCTTTTAAACACTGTACTTTTTATGAGCTCTCTGATCCTTTTCTTCTACAATACTGATTATGTTCAGGGACTTGCTGCATCTCTCGGCGCATCCAATCCGCTGATTTTCGTTATTTTGTTTGTTGGAATCCAGGGCGCCATTGAAGCTGCGGCGTGCACGGTTCTCGGCAGCGCAGTCAGCAGGACTCTGGCAGCGGCATTGAAGCGATAAATAACTGTGATAAATTTGAAGGAATAGAATTCAAACAACAGGAGGAACTTATTTATGAAACCATCATCCTTTGTAAGGGAAATTCCCATTACGGACGTCCCCGGTCTTCGCATCGGCCATGCAGAGAATGAAGAAGCAAAAACCGGCGTTACGGTTCTGATATTCGATCAGGGCGCAGCTGCCGGCGTAGATATCAGCGGAGGCGGACCTGCCTCACGGGAAACGCCCCTGACCTCTCCTGTCACCGCGGATAATCCCTTGAATGCCATCGTTCTTTCCGGAGGCTCTGCCTTTGGTCTGGCTGCAAGCGACGGGGTTATGCGCTACCTGGAAGAACACGGTATGGGCTATCCCACAGGCTTTGCCAATGTTCCTCTGGTCTGCCAGTCCTGTATTTACGATCTGGGAATGGGCCGGGCCGATATCCGCCCCGATGCAGCCATGGGCTACGAGGCCTGTGTTCAGGCAGAAGACTGGATCAAAAATGTCTCCTCTCTGCAGGAAACCTTTTCCTGCGCAGCTGACTTTAACAAAAGCCTCTGCGGCAGCATCGGAGCAGGCTGCGGAGCCTCTGTCGGAAAAATCTGCGGCATGGAGCGTTCCATGAAATCAGGGATCGGCCTCTGCGCCGTATCTGTTGGCAGCTTAAAAATGGCTGCTGTTGTAGTGTTAAACGCCCTGGGTGATATTTTCAATCCGGAAACCGGGCAAAAAATTGCAGGTCTTTTGGATCCGGAAAGAAAACATTTCAGCGATACCTGCGAGGAACTGTACCGCTTCAGCCAGCAGACGGATCTCTTTACTGGAGAAACAGAGCTTACCTCATCCAATACCACCATCGGAGCAATCATTACCAATGGAAAATTCTCAAAAGCCCAGTTAAGCAAAATCGCATCCATGACACGGTGCGCCTATGCCCGATGCATTAACCCGGTTGCAACCATGGCGGACGGAGATTCCATTTATGCAGTTTCCACCGGAGACGTTCCGGCAGATATCAACATGGCCGGCACACTGGCTGCCCAAATTATGGCAGAAGCTATCCAGAGAGCCTGTTGATATTGTAGATAACTTATCCACAGTTTGTGGATAACCATGTTGATAATTTCACCAAAACGGCCATATTTTTTCGTTTTTCGTTGAAAAAATGGCCGTTTTGTTATACAATGGTTTTAGATTGGGTTTATTTGCGTATCCACAAATTTCTGCGGAATATCCACAATAACTGTGAATACCACCTGAAAAAGATTAGGAGACAAAGGTATGTTAGAAACACTAAAAGAAAAATGGGACGAAATTTTACTCTATTTAAAAAACGAATATGAGATATCCAACGTTTCTTTTCAGACCTGGCTGCTTCCGCTTGAGATCTATTCTCTTAAGCAGCCAGGGAATATTATTCAGATCATCGTTCCCGACGCCAATTTTCTTGGCTATATTAAGAAAAAATACAGCGTCATGCTGAAGGTATCTATTGAAGAAGTAACAGGCATCCGCTGTGACAACGTGGAATTTATTGTTGAGGACGAAATTATCAGAGACAGCGTTTCCGATAATCAGCTGATCAATGCTACGCCAAACGCGGTCAGCCCCGTTACCCTGCAAAATGCCAACTTAAATCCCAAATATACCTTTGATTCCTTTGTAGTCGGCGCCAACAACAACCTGGCCCATGCAGCTTCCCTGGCTGTTGCGGAATCTCCCGGTGAAATTTACAATCCGCTGTTTATCTACGGCGGCGTAGGTTTGGGAAAAACTCACCTGATGCAGTCCATTGCCAATTTTATTCTGAAAAACAATCCGAAAGCCAAGATTTTATATGTTACTTCGGAGAAATTTACCAATGAGCTGATCGATGCAATTCGAAATAAAAACAACATTTCCACCACAGAATTCCGGGAAAAGTACAGAAATAATGATGTACTTTTGATCGATGATATTCAGTTTATTATTGGTAAGGAAAGTACTCAGGAAGAATTTTTCCATACTTTTAACGCCCTCCACGAAGCGAAAAAACAGATTATTATTTCCTCTGATAAACCGCCCAAGGAGATTGAAACTCTGGAAGAGCGGCTTCGTTCCCGCTTCGAATGGGGTCTTACTGTGGATATCCAGTCCCCGGACTATGAAACCCGTATGGCAATTCTCCGTAAAAAGGAGGAAATGGAAGGATATAATATTGATAACGAGGTCATCAAATATATTGCTACCAATATTAAGTCCAATATTCGTGAGCTGGAGGGAGCCCTTACGAAAATCGTGGCTCTGTCCAAACTGGAAAAAAACCGGGAAATCAATATTGCACTGGCAGAAAAGGCCTTAAAGGATATTATTGCCCCTGGTGACAAGAAGGAGGTTACTCCGGAATTTATTATCGAAGTAGTTGCCGATCACTTTAACCTGACTCCGCTGGATATTATTTCCCAGCGTCGGAACAAGGAAATTGTATATCCGCGCCAGATTGCCATGTATCTCTGCCGGAATATGACGGATACAGGACTTCAGAACATCGGAAAATCCTTAGGCGGCCGGGATCACACTACAATTCTTCATGGAATTGATAAAATTGCAGCTGATCTGGAAGGCAATCCGACCCTGCAAAACACAATAGATATACTAAAAAAGAAGATTAATCCACAATAATTAGTAGTTATGCACATTTTTCTGTGGATAACCAGGGTATAAGCTGTGGATACCCTGTGGAACAGATCGATCACGTTTTTTATGTAAACCTCGCTGGAAATCAGCTCTGTGGATAATCCACCAGAATTACCCAGACTTCCCAAGAGTTATCAACATACTTATAAACGGACCTGAAGCCTTGATCTTCAAGGGAAAAACGGTTTTTACACATACCCACAGCCCCTACTACGATTACGACGAAATTTAATTATATATTGCTTTATAAAGCACCACCAACAGACAGAAAGGAAGTTATCAACATGAAGCTCCAGTTTCAGAAAAGCGCATTATTAAACGGTATCAGCATTGTATCCAAAGCGATCCCCGCTAAGACCACCATGTCGATCCTGGAATGTATTCTGATCGATGCAGATGCAGACCAGATCAAGCTGACAGGCAATGATATGGAACTTGGCATTGAAACAAAAGTAGAGGGATCCATTCTGGAACGGGGTAAAATTGCTCTTGATGCAAAACTGTTTTATGAAATTATCCGCAAACTGCCGGATGGAGAAGCTCCGGTAATCATTACTTCTGATAACAAGTTTAATACTACCATTCAGTGTGAAAGTGCCCTGTTTAATATTCTTGGAAGAGATGGGGAGGAATTTTCCTATCTGCCTTATATTGAACGGGATCAGTATATTACTCTGTCCCAGTTTACCTTAAAAGAAGCAATCAGACAGACCATCTTTTCTATTTCACCAAATGACAGCAACAAAATGATGGCTGGTGAGCTCTTAGAGGTAAAGGAAAATATTTTAAAAGTGGTTTCTTTAGACGGACACCGAATTTCTATCCGCAACATTGCTTTGAAGGAAAGCTATGAAAGCCACAAGGTGATCGTTCCGGGAAAAACCTTGTCTGAGATCAGTAAAATTTTAGGTGGAGATAATGAAAAAGAGGTTCAGATCTTTTTCAGCAAAAATCATATCCTATTTGAGTTTGACGACACTATGGTGGTATCCCGGCTGATCGATGGAGAATACTTCAAGATCGATCACATGCTTTCCAGTGATTATGAAACACGGGTTAAAGTAAATAAGCGGGAATTTATGGACAGCATTGATCGATCCATGATTCTGATCCGGGACAGCGACAGAAAACCGATCATTTTGAATGTAGAGGACAGCAATGTAAACCTGAAGGTAAGATCCACCATCGGTTCCATGAATGCTGATGTGTCTGCCTATAAAGCAGGAAAAGATATTATGATTGCATTTAACCCCAAATTCCTTCTGGATGCCCTTCGGGTGATCGATGACGAGGAAGTGGAGCTGTATATGATGAATCCTAAATCCCCCTGCTTTATTAAGGACGAGGAGGGAACCTATATTTATCTGATCCTTCCGGTAAACTTTATTAATGAAGGTTGAAAACAGGAGTGAAAAATGGAAATTATTAAGTTAAGAGATGAATACATTAAGCTTGGACAGGCACTGAAGGCAGCCGGACTGGTAGAGTCCGGCGTAGATGCCAAGTATGCTATTGAAGAGGGACTGGTAAAGGTCAACGGCCAGGTGGAATATCAGCGGGGCAAAAAGCTCCGTGACGGAGATGAAGTACTCTTTCAGGGAGAGACGATCCGGATAACATTATGATCATTGAGTCAATTGAACTGAAAAATTACCGGAATTACCGGGAATTACATATGGAATTCGATCCCGGAACCAATATTCTGTACGGAAATAATGCCCAGGGCAAAACAAATATTCTGGAAGCGGTGTATGTATGCTGTACCACCAAGTCTCACAGGGGCAGTAAAGATCGGGAGCTGATTCATTTTCACGAGGATGAATCCCATATTAAACTGAATATCCGAAAAAATGACGTACCATATCGAATCGATATGCATCTGAAGAAAAACAAGGCCAAGGGAATCGCTATTAATGGGGTTCCCATACGAAAGGCCAGTGAGCTTTTTGGAATTGTCAATGTGGTATTTTTTTCACCGGAGGACTTAAATTTGATAAAAAATGGTCCTGCGGAGCGAAGGCGGTTCATCGATCTTGAGTTATGTCAACTAAACAAGCTGTATGTTCATTCACTGACCTCCTATAACCGGGTTTTGATGCAGAGAAACCGGCTGTTAAAGGAGCTGATGTTTCATCCAGAATACGAGGAAACCCTGGATGTATGGGATTTACAGCTGGTTCAGTATGGGAAAGAGGTGATCCGGCTTCGGGAGGAGTTTATCGATCAGCTGAATGATATGATCAATGGAATTCACAGGAATCTTTCCGGAGGAAAGGAAAATCTCAGAATTGTTTATGATCCCAATGCTTCTGCCGATCAGCTGGAGGCAGAACTGAAAAAATGCCGTGCTCAGGACAGGAAGCAGAAAACAACGCTGACTGGGCCGCACAGGGATGATATTGGATTTTTTCTGGATGAAATTGATATCCGGAGATTCGGCTCTCAGGGGCAGCAGAGAACAGCGGCCCTTTCCCTGAAGCTGGCAGAGATCGAACTGGTGAAAAAGCTGGTGCGGGATTATCCCATCCTGCTTTTGGACGATGTATTGTCCGAGCTGGACGGACACCGGCAAAATCAGCTTTTATCGGCAATTCATCATATTCAGACCATGATTACCTGTACGGGAGTGGAGGACTTTGTCAGTAACCGTTTCCGGATTGACAGATTGTTTCAGGTGGTAGATGGAACTGTGACAAGAGAAAATTAGAAATTCAACGTAACTATTCAGGGCGGCGGGAAATCTCCGATGCTTCTTGTTCGGCAAAGACGAACAAGAAGATGCCCCGCCATAAACAGTTACAGCTAAACATAAATCTAGGAGGAAACAATATGAGTGCAGAATACGGAGCAGACCAGATTCAGATTCTGGAGGGGCTTGAGGCAGTCCGGAAACGGCCTGGCATGTATATTGGCAGCACTTCTTCGACAGGTCTTCATCACCTGGTATACGAGATTGTAGACAATGCGGTAGATGAGGCTTTGGCCGGATATTGCCAGAATATTCAGGTAACCATTAACCAGGATAATTCCATCACTGTTATGGATGATGGTCGTGGAATTCCGGTAGGGGTTCAGAAGAAGGCTGGAATTCCGGCAGTTGAGGTCGTCTTTACGATTCTGCATGCTGGCGGAAAATTCGGCGGTGGGGGATATAAGGTATCCGGCGGCCTGCATGGCGTAGGCGCGTCTGTGGTAAATGCTCTGTCCACCTGGTTAGAGGTACGTGTTTATCAGGACGGTAAGATCTACCAGCAGCGCTATGAGCGGGGCAAGGTTATGTATCCGCTGAAGGTTGTGGGAACCTGCCCGGCCGATCAGCACGGAACAGAGGTTCATTTCCTGCCGGATCCGGAGATTTTTGAAGAGACTGTTTATGATTTTGAAATTTTAAGAATCCGTCTTCAGGAAACAGCTTTTCTGACCAAGGGACTGCGGATTTTGCTGAAGGATGATCGGGAGGAAAAACGGGAAAAGGTATTCCATTATGAAGGCGGAATTCAGGAATTTGTTACTTACTTAAACAAGGGTAAGGTGCCCCTTTACAGCGATGTGATTTACTGTGAAGGAACGAAGGACGGAGTGTTCGTAGAGGTTGCCATGCAGCACAATGATTCCTATACGGAAAGTATTTACAGCTTTGTAAACAACGTAAATACTCCAGAGGGAGGAACCCATCTGGCTGGTCTGAAAAATGCTTTGACAAAAACGATCAACGATTATGCCCGCAAAAATAAGCTTTTAAAGGACAGCGAACCGAATCTAAGCGGAGAGGATATCCGGGAAGGTCTTACCTGTATTATCAGTGTCAAGATCGAGGATCCTCAGTTTGAGGGACAGACCAAGCAGAAGCTGGGTACCAGTGAGGCAAGAGGAGCTGTTGACGGAGTGGTAAGCGAGCAGCTGACCTATTTCCTGGAGCAGAATCCTACTGCAGCAAAAACCATCTGCGAGAAATCTGTTCTTGCCCAGAGAGCAAGAGCCGCAGCAAGAAAGGCCCGGGATCTGACAAGAAGGAAGACGGCTCTGGAAGGAATGGCGCTGCCTGGAAAGCTGGCAGACTGTTCCAACAAGGAGCCGGAAAAGTGTGAGATCTTTATCGTAGAGGGAGATTCTGCAGGCGGTTCTGCAAAGACTGCCCGTTCCAGGGATACTCAGGCGATCCTTCCTCTTCGTGGAAAGATTCTCAACGTAGAGAAGGCAAGGCTGGATAAAATTTATGCCAATGCTGAGATCAAGGCTATGATCACGGCTTTTGGAACTGGAATTCATGAGGATTTTGATATTTCCAAGCTCCGCTACCATAAGATTATTATTATGACAGATGCGGATGTAGATGGTGCTCATATCAGTACGCTGATGCTGACCTTCTTATACCGGTTTATGCCGGAGCTGATCCGCCAGGGACACGTTTATCTGGCGCAGCCGCCTTTATATAAGCTGGAGAAAAATAAAAAAATCTGGTATGCATACAGTGATGAGGAGCTGAATCAGATTCTGAAAGAGGTAGGCCGCGACAACAATAATAAAATTCAGCGGTACAAGGGTCTGGGTGAAATGGATGCAGAGCAGCTTTGGGAGACGACCATGGATCCGGAGCGTCGGATTCTGCTTCGCGTAAATATGAATGATGATGTGGCATCAGAGTTGGATCTGACCTTTACAACCCTGATGGGGGATCAGGTAGAGCCGCGGCGTGAATTTATTGAGGCCAACGCAAAATACGTACAGAATCTGGACATCTGATTGTAAGGAGAAAATTATGGAACCAAATATTTTTGATAAAGTTCACGATATTGATTTGAAGTCAACCATGGAAAAATCATATATCGATTATGCCATGAGCGTAATTGCCGCCCGGGCACTTCCTGATGTGCGCGATGGTTTAAAGCCTGTTCAGAGACGAGTGCTGTTTTCTATGATCGAGCTGAACAACGGGCCGGATAAGCCTCACCGGAAGTGCGCTCGTATTGTGGGCGATACCATGGGTAAATACCATCCCCATGGAGACAGCTCTATTTACGGAGCCCTGGTCAATATGGCTCAGGAATGGTCTACCCGGTATCCGCTGGTAGACGGCCATGGAAACTTCGGTTCTGTAGACGGAGACGGCGCTGCAGCCATGCGTTATACAGAGGCAAGACTGAGTAAGATTTCCATGGAAATGCTTGCAGACATTAACAAGGATACCGTAGATTTTGCTCCAAACTTTGATGAGACAGAGAAGGAGCCTACCGTTCTTCCTTCCCGTTTCCCAAACCTTCTGGTAAATGGAACTACCGGAATTGCTGTTGGTATGGCCACAAATATTCCGCCTCACAATCTGCGTGAGGTTATCAGCGCTGTGGTAAAGATCATTGATAACCGGATTGAGGAAGACCGTGAAACTACAATGGAGGAGATTCTTGACATTGTAAAGGGGCCGGATTTCCCCACAGGAGCAACAATTCTTGGAAAGGCGGGCATTGATGAGGCATACAGAACCGGTCGCGGAAAAATCCGTGTGCGGGCTGTGTCTGATATTGAGACTCTTCCCAACGGAAAGAGCAGAATCATTGTGACAGAGCTTCCTTATCTGGTAAACAAGGCGCGCCTGATCGAAAAAATAGCAGATCTGGTAAAGGAGAAGCGGGTAGACGGAATTACCGATCTGAGAGATGAATCAGATCGCCAGGGTATGCGGATTGTAATTGAGCTGCGCCGCGATGTAAATGCCAATGTGGTTCTGAACCAGCTGTTAAAGCATACGCAGCTTCAGGATACCTTTGGCGTGATTATGCTGGCTCTTGTAAATAATGAGCCGAAGATCCTCAATCTTCTGGATATGCTGAAATATTATCTGAAGCATCAGGAAGAGGTTGTTACAAGAAGAACCAGATATGATTTGAATAAGGCAGAGGAGCGGGCGCATATTTTGGAAGGCCTGCTGATCGCACTGGATCATATTGACGAGGTTATCCGGATTATCCGCGGATCTGCCAATGTGCAGTCTGCAAAGCTTCAGCTGACAGAACGGTTTGGTCTGAGCGATGCTCAGGCTCAGGCAATCGTAGATATGCGTCTGCGGGCTCTGACAGGTCTGGAACGGGAGAAGCTGGAAAATGAATATCAGGAGCTGATGGAAAAGATCAGCGAGTTAAAGGCAATTCTGGCAGATGAGAAGAAGCTTCTGGGCGTGATTAAAGAAGAGATCACAGTGATTTCCGGAAAATACGGAGATGACAGAAAAACATCGATCGGATTTGACGAATTTGATATGTCCATGGAGGATCTGATTCCCAATGAAAATACCATTGTGGCAATGACAAAGCTGGGCTACATTAAGAGAATGAGCGTAGACAACTTTAAGAGCCAGAACCGGGGCGGCAAGGGAATTAAAGGAATGCAGACCATTGATGAGGATTACATTGAAGATCTGATCCTGACAAAGACCCATAATTATATCATGTTCTTTACTAACAAGGGACGGGTATACCGTCTGAAGGCTTATGCAATTCCGGAAGGAAGCCGCACAGCCAGAGGAACGGCAATTGTGAATCTGATTCAGCTGCAGCCGGGTGAGAAGATCACGGCTATTATTCCTATGAAGGAATATCAGGAGTCAGATTATCTGTTTATGGCAACTAAGGACGGAATGGTGAAGAAAACACCACTAAGGGAATATGGAAATGTCCGCAAAAACGGACTTCAGGCTATTGTGCTGCGTGAAAATGATGAACTGATCGAGGTAAAGGTAACAGACGATACCAAGGATATTTTCCTGGTAACGCAAAAGGGGCAGTGTATCCGTTTCCATGAAACCGACGTTCGCGTAACCGGCCGCGTATCGATGGGCGTGATCGGTATGAAGCTGAACGAAGACGATCAGGTTGTTGCGATGCAGATGCATACGCAGGGAGAAAGTCTTCTGGTTGTTTCTGCCTATGGAATGGGCAAGCGGACTCCGATTGAGGAGTTTACGGCTCAGAACAGGGGCGGAAAGGGCGTACTCTGCTATCGGATCACGGAAAAAACAGGAGATCTGATTGGTGCCAAGCTGGTTCATGATGATCATGATATTATGATGATTACAACAGAAGGCGTTGTGATCCGGATTTCCGTAGATGATATTTCCGTAATCGGAAGAAATACCTCTGGCGTAAAGCTTATGAACGTGGATCAGGATTCTGATATTCGCGTGGCCAGCATTGCCAAGGTAAGAGATGACGGAAAGAAATCAGAGGGAGACGGTATTGAGGAGCTGCATCTGGAGGAAGAGCCGGAGGAAAACAGTATAGAAAACGAATAATCAATTTTGATATACGGCTGACCTTCTGAGACGGCCAGGCACGCATCAAAACAGCCCGGTTTTGCCGGGCTGTTTCTGGTAGAAGCAGATTTGCAGACAGGAATAAAAAAAGAAATCATAAAGGGGAATTTCGGAGGGAAAATATATGTTAAGAACCATTGATACAGGTGTAATTTCCAAAGCCATTGAGGAAATGTGCATAGAAGCCAATCATTTTTTGTCAGAAGATATGAAGGAGTGCCTGGGATGTGCGGCAGAGAATGAGAAATCTCCCCTTGGCCGTCAGATTCTCAGCCAGCTCCAGGAAAATCTTCAGATTGCCGGAGATGAGATGATTCCTATTTGCCAGGATACCGGAATGGCTGTGGTTTTTGTAAAAGCAGGGCAGGATGTCCATTTTGAAGGCGGAAGTCTGACAGAAGCTATCAATGAGGGTGTGCGCAATGGCTATGTCAATGGATTTCTAAGAAAATCTGTAGTTAAAGATCCAATTTATCGGGAAAATACAAAGGACAATACTCCAGCTGTTATTCATTATGAAATTACAGAGGGGGATCAGGTTGAAATCACTCTGGCACCCAAAGGATTCGGGAGTGAAAATATGAGCCGTGTATTTATGCTGAAGCCGGCAGATGGAATTGAGGGGGTAAAGGAGGCTATTTTAACGGCTGTAAGAGATGCAGGCCCCAATGCCTGCCCGCCTATGGTGATCGGTGTGGGAATTGGAGGTACGTTTGAAAAATGTGCTCTTATGGCAAAACATGCCCTGACAAGAAATCTGAAGGAGGAGTCTCCGGTTCCTTATGTCCGAGAGCTGGAAAAGGAAATGCTGGAAAAAATCAATGGACTGGGAATTGGGCCAGGAGGTCTGGGCGGAACAGTAACAGCTTTTGCTGTAAATATTGAAACATATCCAACCCATATTGCAGGTCTTCCGGTTGCAGTAAATATTTGCTGTCATGTAAACAGACATGTGCACCGGGTGATTTAAGAAAGAGGGAAAGGAAGGTAGAAGCATATGAATCGAAGAATTAACGTACCAGTATCTCTGGAAGACAGAAAAAGCCTGAAAGCAGGAGATTATGTATATTTGACAGGAACTATCTATACCGCGCGTGATGCAGCACATAAAAGAATGCAGGATGCCATGGATGCAGGGGAACCTCTTCCTATTGAGTTAGAGGGAAATGTTATCTATTACATGGGACCGTCTCCGGCAAGGGAAGGGCGTCCCATTGGATCGGCAGGTCCGACAACAGCCAGCCGTATGGATAAGTATACCCCGGCTCTGCTGGATTTAGGCCTGGGGGCAATGATTGGTAAGGGAAAACGTACGAAAGCTGTACAAGAGGCAATTGTGCGCAACAGCTGCGTGTATTTTGCGGCAGTGGGGGGAGCCGGAGCACTGCTATCCCAGCGAATCAAGGCATCTCAGGTAGTGGCTTATGATGACTTAGGAACAGAGGCAATCAGAAAGCTGGAGGTAGAGGACTTTCCGGTTATCGTAGTGATTGACAGCCAGGGAAACAATCTTTATGAAACTGCTGTAAAGGAATACGCAGAATAAGGGAATGTCTGTATGAAAACAAAAGAAAGATAAGCTGAAAAGGGGCTTTGAAAAGCTGCTGAAAAAAACTGAAAAATTTTGATAAAATTATAGTTGACAAATAAAACATTATCCAGTATAATTGTCAATGCGTCTGAGACAGAAATGAATCAGACAACTCATATGGAATTATGAATTCGGAGAAATACTCAAGAGGCCGAAGAGGCGCCCCTGCTAAGGGTGTAGGTCGGGCAACCGGCGCGAGGGTTCAAATCCCTCTTTCTCCGCTCTCTATTCCAAATGATATTTTTAGTCAAAAAATGACTGAAAAAGAAAAATAAAAAAATTAAAAAAAGTTGTTGACAAACGCAAGCGACTGTGATAAGATAAATGAGTTGCTGCTGAGAACAAAAGCAACAACGAAATGAACCTTGAAAATGAAAGATTGAACAGTGTTTAAAACCCTGAA